>JAJYPZ010000320.1 GCA_021794855.1 Pseudomonadota bacterium
CCCTAGCAGGACCAATACTGGCGGGGACTTTAATTCAGTCAGTTGCGATAGTGATGGCGGAGAGGGCGGGATTCGAACCCGCGTTGGGATATTATCCCAAACACGCTTTCCAGGCGTGCGACTTAAACCGCTCATCCACCTCTCCGGAATTCCTGCCTGTTTGCGCAAGAAGCCCGCTACAATACCTTAAATCAACGCTGCGAGCAAGGTTTTCCACTTTTCGGTTTGGCAAATTTGCGTGGTTATCTGTCTTATTTTTGTAAAAATTGCTATCATTGGCAGACTTATATATCGCTGTATTTTTGGCTCATGGCGCACGCTGAACTTTCCTTACTTGAGCAACTTACTACTAACAGTTCGCCCTACGCCGATCCGCTGACGCGGCTGGAATGGGACAAACTTGACCAGAACAAACCCTGGCTGCCTGCGACGGCAGTCTCTCTGTTCGGTTTACCGGAATACGACGCCTTACCGGAAGCGGTGCGGACGCGGTTGTCGCAATACGAATTTACCGGCTTTATTCAGGCGGGAATCTGGCTAGAAGCAATTTTCATCGAACGTTTATCCAAAAACCTCAAGCATACGCAATCGGCGCAGGAACTGGCTTATTTGCTGCACGAAATCCGTGAGGAATCCGGCCATAGCCTGATGTTTTTAAAATTGATGGAACACAGCGGCATACGCTTGCCGGGAGTCTGGCGGCATCGGCCTTTCATTGCGGATTTTCTGGGACGGCATACGCCACTCAACTCTACCTTGTTCTGGCTGGCGGTGACGATAGGCGAAGAAGTCCCGGATCGTCTCAACCGGTATGTGCGTACGCAAGGTCAGGATCAGGTCGATGGCGTGATCCGGCAGATGTGCACATTGCATATCATCGATGAGGCGCGCCATATTGCGCATGCCCGTAGCGCACTGGAAGCGAGTTTGCGTCATACCAGCAAGTTGGGGCGGCAATTGCTGACGCCGGTGGTCAATGTGCTGATCCGGCAGTTCACCCGCACTTTTTATCTGCCTAGCGCCGATGTTTACGAGTTGGCGGGCTTGAACCCCGGCAAGCAATGGCGTTCACTGGCACAAAAAAATCCGGCCCGCCGTGAATTTATTGCAAAATGCCTGAATCCGACGTTGCATATGCTGCGCAGTCACGGTTTTGCGGTACGCGATCCAGCTCTGTAAACGAGTCCCGATCTACGCCGCGGGCCGGCCCGTATCAGTAAGTAAAGCCTGTTAAATTGCTATTTCGCCGCTTTCTCCGGTCCGAATGCGGATCACTTGTTCGACATCGCTAACGAATATCTTGCCGTCGCCTATTTTTCCGGTTCGCGCTGCTCTAACTATCGTTTCTGCTGCAAGTTCAAGCAGAGAGTCGACCAGCACCAGCTCGATTTTGATTTTCGGTAAAAAATCCACCATATATTCCGCGCCGCGATACATTTCGGTATGACCTTTCTGCCGGCCGAATCCTTTGACTTCGGTGACGGTGAGTCCGGTTACGCCGATTTCCGAAAGGGCCGCACGGACTTCTTCGAGCTTGAACGGTTTGATGATTGCGTCAATTTTTTTCATGGGTTTATTCTTTCAATATGAAGGTCCGGCATCAAACCGGTTAGTGATCGGATATCGTCTGTCTTTGCCGAAGCCGCGGGGCGTGATGCGCACGCCAACGGCAGCCTGCCGCCGCTTGTACTCGCTGCGATCTATCATGCGCACAACCCGGCGCACTTCCGTTTCGTCGTAACCCGCTGCAACGATCGTTGCTATGGTCTGGTCCCATTCGGCATAGCGCTCGATAATGGCATCCAGCACTACATATTCCGGCAACGAATCCTGATCGGTCTGGTCGGGGCGCAATTCCGCTGAAGGCGGCCGGTCGATGACGCGTTGAGGAATCATCCGTGACATAGCATTACGGTATCTGCATAACCGGTAAACCAGCGTTTTCGGCACATCCCGCAACAAAGCGAAACCGCCGGCCATGTCGCCGTACAACGTGGCGTAACCTACGGCCATTTCCGATTTATTGCCGGTCGTGACAACCAACTGACCGAATTTGTTCGATAACGCCATTAATAAAGTGCCGCGCACGCGCGCCTGGATATTTTCTTCCGTCACTCCCGCCGTTTTATCGGTAAATAAGGGTGCCAACTCGTTCAAAAAAAGCTCGAACAAGGATTTGATCGGCAATTCGCTATATTGCACCCTCGCTGTCGCGACCATTTCGCGGGTATCGTCAATGCTCATTCCGGCAGTAAATTCGGAAGGCATCATGACTGCATGTACACGATCTGCTCCCAGCGCATCGACGGCTATCGCCAGAGTCAACGCCGAATCGACGCCGCCCGAGACCCCTATCAATACGCCCGGAAAGCGGTTTTTTTCCACATAATCGCGTAACCCAAGCACGAGCGCCCGATAAACGCTCGATTCGACAGTTACCGGGGGACTAGTCAGCCCTTTGGCGATATCCCTGCCATCGAGTTCCACAAAATACAGCCCGACATCAAAGCACGGAAACTGATGGGTG
>JAJYPZ010000321.1 GCA_021794855.1 Pseudomonadota bacterium
GCGACTGCAACAGGACATCGTTGCGGATTATAACGCTTGCGTGTTTGATGCAAAAGGAAAAACCTTTCGCGACGACTGGTATCCGCAATATAAAGCGACCCGGCAGGCGATGCCGGAAGATCTGGTCAGCCAGATCGGCCCCCTCCATGACGCGATACGCGCTTTGGGCTGGCCGTTGTTGATGGTCGATGGTGTCGAGGCCGACGACGTCATCGGCACGCTCGCCTGCGAGGCCGCGAGGCAGGGGATAGAGACCGTCGTTTCGACCGGCGATAAAGATATGGCGCAACTGGTCGACGCGCACATCAGCCTGATCAATACCATGTCCAACGAAATGCTCGACGAGACGGCAGTGCTGGCGAAATTCGGCGTGCCGCCGAACCGCATCGTCGATTATTTAAGCCTGATCGGCGATACTGTTGACAATGTGCCCGGAGTGGAGAAAGTCGGGCCGAAAACGGCGGTCAAATGGCTTGCGCAATTCGACAACCTCGACGCGCTGATTGCACATGCTGCTGAAATCAAGGGAGCTGTAGGCGATAATCTGCGTCGCGCCCTCGACTGGCTGCCGACCGCGCGCAAATTGATTACGATACGCACCGACGTGCCGCTGGCGCAGACGGTGACGGATCTGGTGATGGGGCAGCCCGATCGCGCTATGCTGGCCGAATTTTTCCGGCGCTATCATTTCCGCACCTGGCTGCGCGAATTATCGGAGGCGGAATCGTCTGCTCCCTCCACCGAGCCCGATATGGGTGCGGAAAAACCGGCAAGATATTACGAAACCCTACTTACTCTGCCTGAACTCGACCAATGGCTGCAACAGATGGAAACGGCCGAACTGACCAGTTTCGATACCGAAACCACCAGCCTGGATCCGTTCGAAGCGCGGCTGGTCGGCATGTCGTTCGCCATTTCGCCGCATCGGGCCGCGTACCTGCCGCTAGGACATAACGGTCCTGATGCGCCGGAGCAACTCGATTTGCAAACCGTATTGACACGTTTGAAACCGTGGCTGGAGAACCCTCTGCGCTGTAAAGTGGGGCAAAACCTCAAATACGACAGTCATGTGCTGGCGAACCACGGCATTACGCTGGCGGGCGTCGTGCACGATACCTTGCTGCAATCGTATGTCGTCGAATCGCATTTGTCGCGCAATATGGACAGTCTGGCGCAGCGGCATCTGGGCGTACAGACGATCAGTTACGAACAGGTAGCGGGTAAGGGTGCGGCTCAAATCGGTTTCAATCAGGTCGAGCTGGCTGTGGCCGCCGAATATGCGGCCGAAGATGCGGACATTACCTTGCAGTTGCATCAATCGCTCTATACCCGGCTTTGCGCCCAACAGGGACTGGATTACGTATACCGGCAGATCGAAATTCCCTTGCTGCCGATTCTGTGGCAAATCGAACGCGACGGGGTATTGCTCGATATCGAACTGCTCAAGGCGCACAGTCACGAACTGGGTCACACCATGCGCGATCTGGAGCAGAATGCGTACGTTCAGGCGGGACAGCCGTTCAATCTCAACTCGCCGAAACAGATACAGGCGATATTGTTCGATCAGCTCAAATTGCCCGTTATCAAAAAAACGCAGGGCGGCGTGCCGTCTACCGATGAGGATGTGCTCACGCAGCTTGCCGAGGATTATCCCCTGCCCAAAATTTTACTGACGTACCGCGGTCTGGCGAAACTGAAATCGACGTACACAGATAAACTGCCGAAAATGGTCAACGCGGCTACCGGGCGGGTTCATACCAGCTATTCGCAAGCGGTCGCGGTCACCGGCCGCTTATCCAGCGTGGAACCCAATCTGCAGAATATTCCGGTAAAAACCGCCGAAGGGCGGCGAATACGCGAGGCGTTTATTGCGCCGCCCGGTTGCGTACTGGTATCGGTCGATTATTCGCAGATCGAGTTGCGCATCATGGCGCATCTGTCGGGCGATGCAAGCCTGGTCAAGGCATTTGCCGAAGATGCCGATATCCATCGCGCGACGGCGGCGGAAATCTTCGCTGTGCCTCAAGCCGAAGTCAGCAACGATCAGCGCCGGGTGGCCAAAACGATTAACTTCGGCCTGATTTACGGCATGTCGGCGTTCGGTCTGGCCAATCAGCTCGGTTTGCAGCGTTCTGCCGCGCAAGCGTATATCGACCGCTATTTCATCCGTTATCCCGGCGTCGCGGCGTATATGCAGGAAACGCGCGAGCGAGCACGCAGGCAGGGTTACGTGGAAACGGTATTCGGCCGACGGCTCTGGCTGCCGGAAATAAACAGCGTCAACAAGCAGCGCCGCGAAGGCGCGGAGCGTGCGGCGATCAACGCGCCCATGCAGGGCACGGCGGCGGATCTGATCAAGCTAGCCATGATCGCGGTCGCCGGGTGGCTCAAGCGCGAAGGCTTGCAATCGCGTATGATCATGCAAGTACACGACGAGCTGGTGCTGGAAGTACCGCAAAACGAACTGGCGCAGGTGCAGGCGGTTTTACCCGATTTGATGTGTCAGGTGGCGACATTGAATGTGCCG
>JAJYPZ010000018.1 GCA_021794855.1 Pseudomonadota bacterium
CCGGCACAACTGCTGTTCGACGGTGTGATGACGATTGCATACCGCGGTCTGCGTCATTTGCGTTATCAGTGCCTGGGTATAGCGCAGCAGAATTTTTTGCAGGATACCGGCACGACGGCCCCCTGCCCGCTTGAACTCCTGTTTGAGTACCTGCGCCTTAAGGCGATAGGCATACCCTGCGCTTTGCACTATGGCACGACTCGGAGTGGTTTCTCCGCCCATGAACAAGGATATGCCGAGTATGCCTTCATTGCCGACGACGGCGATTTCTGCAGAAGCGCCATCTTCCAGCACATACAGCATGGAGATGATGCAATCCACAGGGAAATAGGCATACTGCAGCCTCCCTCCCGACTCATATAACACCTCGCCCAATGGAAGCGAAACCAGTTCCAGTTGAGGCAGCAAACGCTCGTATTCGACTGGCGTCAAAGCGGCCAGCAATTGATTTTCCATCGGATTATGGATAGTAGACATCTAAAACTCCAGATTCGAGATCCGGCACTGCATTCATCGTGACGATAACTGCGGGGCCAGGAGAGCAGACGATAAATAATGCAAAACCTGCTTGTGCATTTTCTCAAATAAAACATCATCCTTGCTCGTTCATGCCCACGATATTTGTTAAACTTGCAATCCTGTCAGACAGAGTCTGCAAGAATCAAAATGAATACTCTGGCTGAATTATAAGTGCTCCGTCCCTGCTGCCTGGACGACTTCCGCCGAGGCGTGCGGTTCAGAAAAAATGGTCGGGCCGGCTTTTCGAGTTAACTCAGCATAAGATGAATGAAACAGAGGGGGACTGCTCTTCATCTTCTGCAAAGCCGCCCACGACACAAAAAAACCGCAGAATAAAAACAAACCGGTAAGCATTCCTAACACCCCGAGACGCTGCGTATCCCAAGAGGCAATAACCACTAATATCACCAGCAGGATAACTCCGACGCCGATACTGAACATCGCTACCAGCAACCAGATCAGTTGATTGGTCACGCGCTCTCTCGCCTGCTCCAGATCCAGCAATACAAGCTCTGCGCGAGTAAAAACCATCGCCACCAATGTGACGGGTAACGCTTTGAGCGACTCGAACAGTTTTTTAGCAGAAGTGCGGGATTTCGCGGTCATCGCAATACAGCCATTATTAACGACGACTTATCATCAAACCTATCACCAATCCTGCGCCGGCAGCTATGCCTACTGCTTTCCATGGCTTGTCGTGTACATAATCGTCCGTTACGCGAGCGGCCGCACGGGTTTTCTCCATGAGCGCAAATTGCGCGTCAGCCATTTTAAGTTTGGCGACCGACAGGGATTCCTGCGCTTTTGCGCGTACCGTCGCCATGGCTTCGCCGCCCTGATTGACGGTAGCTTTGAGCAGCGCTTCTGCATCGGCTATCACTACTTTAAAATCGCGGATCAGCTGTTCTTTGGAAACATCGGAATCTGAAATGGAATCGGACATATTGTTCATGATGTTCTTTCCTTCTGAATTAAAAAATTATAACTACGATAACATAACAAGCATCTCTGTGTCATAGCGTACGATCTCATCTTAACCTGTTACCGCACGCAAGCCAATCGCTGCGATTTTATATTAGCACGAACACCGGTTTCGGCCGATCATAGGTCTCGGCCGAAATTCGATTATCAAACGCGATAGTCGTTTGCTTCGGGTTTGGTGCCGTAATAAGTATGTATCTGGTTCACCCACGTCTGATCGGCCATATCGGGCCAGTTATCGGGGTCAAAACCGGGTGCACTTTTCAGCCGGTCTTTATCGACGTCGAGCACGAAACGTTTTTCAACGGTATCCAGTTTTAAAGCTTGCCAGGGTACGGCAAACAATTTTTCGCCCATGCCTAAAAAGCCGCCGAACGATAACACCGCATAAGCAACTTTTCCGGTACGCATATCGAGCATGATTTCTTTGATATCGCCCAGATCTTCGTCTTCGCTATTGTAAACATCGTTGCCGATCAGCGTATCGGCACCCATAAGTCTAGGGCCTGGCCCGGAATCGGTATCCATATCAGCGGTAGTGGTTTTATACATTCCGTACGTATCGTGATCTTCGTAGTTCATGGTCTTCTCCTCTCGGTTAAACAATGCGAGGTCTAAAGTTAGGCTTTAGCAAAAATAATTTCTGTTCGATGTCGCACATAACTTTTCCGAAAACAGTTTTCAAAATACCACTCCGCCTATCTTTTCCATGATCGGGTCGCTTATAAATTATATAAAATTATTTATTTGTTTTCAAATTGTTATAAATTATATACGAATGATTTTGAGCTTCGGTCCGACAATGTTTACTGCCTGAAATATTCGCCTATATAAAGAATAGATCCAGTTCTATTTGTAGGCAAACCGAAACCAAAAAAGAGCAGACATCCTGAATTGAGAGTGCGGTACCGCACAGCACCATTTTTGCGCCTTGGCGTACCGTACCTAATCTTTTCCAATCAGAAAAGTCCAACGATTCAATAACGGAGACAAACGTCATGACCGGCAAAAAATCGGAAACACCCGAAACTTCTTCGAATTCCAAGACAAAAGCAGCATTTACCGAACCGCCTCATACCGCCGCGAGCGGAGGTGAATGGCATCAAACCGGCGCCGCTACCGCACAGCCGCTTACGACCAATCAGGGAGTAACGATCGCCGACAATCAGAACTCCCTCAAAAGCCATGAACGCGGACCCGTACTGCTCGAAGATTTTATCCTGAGAGAAAAAATATTCCATTTCGATCACGAGCGCATACCCGAGCGCATCGTCCATGCCCGTGGCACCGGCGCGCATGGGGTGTTTGAACTGACCGACTCGCTGGAACAGTTCACGACTGCCGGGATTCTGACCGAAGTTGGCAAGCAAACGCCCGTATTTGCCCGCTTTTCCACTGTAACCGGTGGTGCCGGATCTGTCGATACGCCTCGCGACGTACGAGGGTTTGCCGTCAAGTTTTACACCAGCCAAGGCAATTGGGATCTGGTTGGAAATAACATACCTGTTTTTTTTATTCAGGATGCCATTAAATTTCCCGATTTGATCCATGCGGTAAAAATGGAACCGGATCGCGCCTTCCCCCAGGCTGCCACCGCCCACGACACGTTCTGGGATTACATATCCGTCACCCCGGAATCCATGCATATGATCATGTGGATCATGTCTGATCGCGCACTGCCGAGATCTCTGGCAATGATGGAAGGATTCGGCATTCACAGCTTTCGTCTGATAAACAATGAAGGCAAATCGACCTTCGTAAAATACCACTGGCGTCCCAAATTCGGTTTGCAATCGACTATTTGGGACGAAACCATGAAAATAACCGGCGCCGACCCGGATTTTCACCGGCGCGATTTCTTCGAAGCGATCGAAGCCGGACAATTTCCCGAATGGGAACTGGCCGTCCAGTTGTTCACGCAGGAAGAAGCCGATGAGCTGCCATTCGACCATCTCGATCCGACCAAGCTGATCCCCGAGGAACTGATACCGCTGAGAACCATAGGCCGCATGACCCTGAATCGCTGGCCGGACAATTTTTTTGCCGAAACCGAACAGGTCGCATTCTGTCCGAGCAATATTCTCCCCGGCATGGACTTTTCCAACGATCCGTTATTGCAAGGACGGTTATTCTCCTATCTGGATACGCAACTGTCGCGGCTCGGTTCGCCCAATTTCAATCAGATCCCCGTCAATGCCCCTAAATGTCCGTTCGCCAACCAGCAACGCGACGGCCATATGCAAATGGCGCCCCAACCCGGACGGGTCGCATACGAACCGAATACCATGGCGCCCGAAGCCCCCAGAGAAGATTCCGTACACGGTTTTACTTCAGCCGGAGTCGAAGAAAACGGCCTCAAAAGCCGGATCAGGCCGGAAAGCTTTGCCGATCATTACAGCCAGGCGCGGCAATTTTTTCTCAGCCAGACAACTTATGAACAAGCGCATATCGCTTACGCACTGGTATTCGAGTTGTCTAAAGTCACTCAGGTATCCGTACGGACGGCGATAGTCGGACATTTACGCAATATCGACGAAAATCTGGCGGTTCGGGTCGCTCACGGACTTGCGCTGACCGGGCTCCCTCCGGCTCCTCCTTGCAGCGTCCCGGTGCAGGATTTGCCCGTGTCCCCGGCGTTGCAGTTGATAGGCAAAGCGAAAAATATTTTACTGGGACGGGTCATAGGCATTCTGATCGATAACGGGTCCGACGGGGGTTTGGTCAACAAGCTCAAACAGGCGGCCCAGGATGCGGGAGCCAGGGTGAAACTGGTCGCTCCGAGAATTGGTACGGTCATCTATGCAGACGGCAGTACAGTCGCCGCAGACGGACAGTTAGCGGGCACGCCGTCGGTGATTTTCGACGCCGTAGCGCTGATCTTATCCGCAGAATCGGTAAAACTGCTGTGCAAGGAATCTGTCGCCATAGACTTTGTACGGGATGCCTACTCGCATCTCAAAGGCATTGCGGTGAATCGCGAAAGCGAACCCTTGCTGGAAGAAGCCGATGCAAGCAGTACGTTGGGCGTAACGAGCGCGGACAATATCGAACAATTCCTGAAATACGCCAAAACCCGGCAATGGGAACGCGAGAGCTGGCATCGCACGCTGGCATAATTTTACTTTGCCGATACCGTCGATATGCGGCGGCATCGGCAGTATATTTATTTCTTCAATTTTCTGCGCCACATACCCTGTTCCATCATCGGAGCGAGAAACACATAATAAGGACCGCGATCAAGATGGGCGAGCACGCCATTATTATGAATCTGGCGCAATTCGTAATCCACCATCGTATAGCCTAATCCGACATGCGCGAAATCGCTGTTTTCCCATTCGATATGCACATAATACTGGGTTGGAGTTTGCGGCGGAATCGGTGGTTTGTCGTGGACACCATTGCCGTAATTGGTGTTATAAGCTGGTGGATTGGCGCCCAGTGTAGCCTTCAGATTACCTTCTGGATCCAGCTGAAAGGAGCCGATAGCCGAAACGCCGAACTGTTTGAGCAACATCCAGCCGACCATGCCGGGAACATTGGTCCGCATCCAGCTCAGGGTTTCAATTACGCCCTCTTCAAACGCCTTTTCGTGCCCGGCCATAACCCAGTGATCGCCCAACACGATAGCGCGTTGCCCGGTCAAGGCGATTTTCGGAATCCGTATCTTATTCTGGAACGCATCGCCGATGACTTCCGGCACGTCGGTCATGGCATGCAGAAAAGGCAGATCGGACCGAATGATTTCATAATACGGTTCCCACGGTCCTTCGATCACCATATCCAGACAATGATGGCAAAGCTCATAAATGGTGTCGAAGTTGTCATGATGCATTTGCTCGTGGGAATGTACGTCTTTCCATACCGTATATTGGTACATTCCGATTGGATTGAGCGTTTCCCGCATATCGACAGCGCCGCCGCCATAGCGGCCGGCCATGGGATGTATCCCCGTCTGGATAAGCTGTTCGAAGCCCATGAATCCGGGGTTGGTAGCAGTCGTTATGCATACTTTCGGCCCGACTTTCATCATGGTCTCGTAACTTTCCGGCCGGTTGGCGATTTTCGCCACATTAATAGCGATAATGGGATTTTCGTTACTCATAGGATACTCCATAAATTAATTAAACAAACATTGCTTGACGAGCGCCCGTAAACGCCCAACGGTTCTTTTCTCCTCCAGGTTCAGTGCCGCACCGCGCCGTTCCGGGCTGGCGATGCGGGATGTTCCATATGTTGCGCGGTAACGATAATGCGCTGCAGGAATTCCTGTACTACCGGATCGCGCAGAAGCTTGACCAGACCGACCAGACCGCCTTTCGGCGCATCGGGTTCGGCAATTTCGGTTGCCGACTGCTGCCACGCCTGCGCCAGCTCGTTCAGCATTTGCAGTAATGCCGGGATCTGCGCCAGACCGCGCATACCTTCGAGCTGCTTGATCGTGCCTGCCGTCAGCGCATCCAGATCGCTGTTCTGCATGACCCCGGATAGCAATGACGAAACGTCGCGCAGCCGTTTAAACGTACCATCGCGATGCAATGCGCCCAAGGTGCGGGCTGCGTCGAGCAATGCCGCATCCAGACCGGTCTGCTGCCATACGGCACCCAGTTCAACCAGCCCTTCGGTGACACCTGCCGCCAGATTCTGTTGATAAAATTCGTTAATCGCCTGTAACGTATCGACAACATGCTGAAAAGCTGCCATTTGCTGCCGTAAAGTCTCCCAGGAAATTTGTTGGCTCCATTGCAATACCGGGGGCAGCAAGGCTTGTAACTGATGCATGGATTCGGCAATAAACACAGCGTTATCGCGTATCCCGGCCAGCAGTCCGCTGTTGCGCAAGACAGTCAGGGTAGCGAGAGTTTCTTCCAGCAAATTCGGTAAATCGTGGCGTTCGTACAGGCAACCGGCGTTATGGACGGCATGGGTTAAGGGTTGAGCGAATTCGGGTTGCCATCCTTCAGCAAGACGCGCACCGATTTCGCCGAGAAATTTCAAACCTTCGAGTTGACGGTTATCCAGATTTTTAAGCCCGTCGGCGGCAGCCGGAGCGGATGAAGTATCCATAGACATATTCCTCGCAAGATAGGAATGAAGTGCCACGGTTAGATCGACCGTGGCATACGTACGCTTCAGGCAAACAGTTTTTCGCCGACCAGTTGCGAAAATTTCAAGCCCCAGTCGGGCATCTTGCCTTTGTTACGGAAGAAAAGATTTTTGTATTGCATCTTGAGCAGAAACTGCGGATGACCCATTTTCAGGATTTGCTCCGTACCGCCGAACCAGGAATTGGAGCGGATATAAAACGCCTGACCACCGCCCATGTCGCCGATACAATATGTAACCGGTTCCAATTCCTGATCTGCTTCTTCGGCGCTCATCCGACCCAGATCCCTGGCGATCTGACGCGCCACAATCGTACATTGCTGATGTCCGATAGCACCGAGTTTAGGCACCGTAATGGCCGCTGCATCGCCTGCTGCGAAAACTTCGCGATACTTGGGATTGCGCATCAGCGTATCGGTGATGATGAAGCCTTCGCTATCGGAAATCGGCAACCCTTTCAAAAAGTCGTGTGCCGCCCAGTTAGGAAACAATATTTTCAGTTCTGCCGACAGATTCTGACCGTTGGCGAACTCGACCCCCTCCGCTGTTACCCGAGTGATATCGCCGGTTTTATTGACATAATTAAACCCCATGCCGGATGCAATCTTGAGCAATTGATTAACAACTTCTTCACCGGCATCTTCTGCTATCAGAGCGGCCGGAGTCGTCACCGTAATTTTGTCTGGCCCTCCCTTACCGTGTTTTTTCATCCAGGTCGCCAGCGACAGCATGACTTCCACCGGAGGACCCTCGCATGCCGCTTCCGCCCGCGGAAAAGGATGATCGCCGTATAATTTGATATCTTTGGTGCCATCGCCCTGATGAAACAAAGCTGACCCGATGACCACAGGGCCGCCCTTATATTCGTTATGCAAAAAATGACGAAGTTTGTTACCGTAATAGAAATCGGTAATGGTGTGACCATGTTCGGCAAATCCTTCTATCTTGTCGAAAGCCAGCCGATTGCCTAACGCCACTACCAGATAATCGTATTGCACCGACTCCGGAGCCGCGCCCGGTCGTTCGGTGGGCAAAAAATCGACGCGTTTACTGTCCACATCGATCGCTTCGACCTGACCTTGGATGAACTCGATCTCATCGTCAGCCAGCGTATCGTGCAAAGGCATGCACAAGGTAGCCGCCGGATCGCGGTCTTCAAATACCTCAGCGGGAATATTCGGAATAAAAAGCAGAAAGTTTTTGCGATCCATAACGGTGATCCTGACCGAGTCACCGCAAAACCGACGGATATCCTGGGCACTGCCAAGACCGGCAAAGTTGCCGCCTAGTACTAACACATGGGGTTTGATCATAACGATCTCCTGACAATTCGTTGCGAACGAGCATTGCGAAAGTGACCAGGGCCGGAGAGACCGAGCAATGCTAAATAAAGCCTATGAGAAATATTCAGCTGTGTCCGTGCGGTTTCACACTTATTTTTCCTGATGTCAGTCCATTGATTTAAGGTTAATAACCGCACATACATTAGCGTTACTTTGCCCTCACTATATCTCCACCAACCACCCGAGGAAACGACTATGAAAACCGGCGATATCGATGCAATCACCCTGCTGATCAAAGATCATGAAGAAGTGAAAGCCATGTTTAAAGAATACGAAGGCCTCACGAAACGAGCAGTGGTCGGCAAAAAAAAATTGGCGACGCAGATTTGCCGTTCATTGACGCTGCATGCGATGCTGGAAGAAGAAATTTTTTATCCTGCCGTGCGCAGAGCGATCAAGGAAGACGACCTGATGGATGAATCGCTGGTGGAACACGCCAGTGTAAAAGAACTTATCGCTCAGGTTGAAAACATGGAACCCGATGACGATTTGTACGATGCCAAGCTTAAAGTAATGTCCGAACAGGTAGAACATCATGTCCGCGAGGAAGAAGGCGAAATGTTTCCCAAAGTACGTAAAACCAATCTTGATCTGATCTCGATGGGCCAGGAAATGAGCGCACGCAAAGAAGAAGTCGCATCCATGCAAATGGGTACCATTTAAACCCGCATACCCATCTATTTACTCCTGCACCTACCAGTGCAGTCAATGCTAATAAAACGGAGAAGACCATGCAGACACAAACAGGCGGAACCAATATTTACCCCAACGCCGGCGTATCGGCGATAGATGACACACAAACTTCGGGAGTAACCTGGAGTGCCGTTTTTGCAGGCGCAGTGGCCGCCGCCGCACTGGCGCTGATTTTATTGATACTCGGTATCGGCTTAGGTTTGTCTGCCGTCTCCCCGTGGTCATATACCAGCAGCAAAGCGATAGGAACCTCGACGATAGCCTGGCTGGCATTTATGCAATTGGCTTCTTCCGCACTGGGAGGGTATCTGGCTGGACGCCTGCGGGTTAAGTGGGCGAACATCCACACTGACGAAGTTTATTTTCGCGATACAGCGCATGGTCTGCTCGCATGGGCTGTCGCAGCGCTGATGAGCGCTGCCATTGTCGCCAGCGTCGGCGATGCGATATTGAATAATACCGTCAAAGCGGGCGCCGGAACGGCAAAAACAGCCATGCAGGAAATTTCCGGCAAAAGCACGCACAAGGAACTGGGTATACACGCCATACCGGTCGAATATTATTCAGATATGTTATTTCGTTCGGATACCACCCCGGCCGCACCCGACAGCTGGATATTACGCCGTGAAGTCGATAATATTTTTATTACCGACATGCCGGCAGGAAAATTGTCGCAAAATGACCACGACTATTTGACCCGTATCGTCGCCAAGCGGAGCGGAATGAGCGCGAACGATGCCGGACGCTGGGTAGATGAAGTCTACGCCTTATACATGCAGAATTATACGGTAATGACCGATACCGCAAAGCAAAAAGCCAACGATGCCAAAAAAGCCGTCGCCTATGCTTCGCTATGGATGTTCATAGCGTTTTTGCTGGGCGCATTTGTTGCCAGTCTGTCTGCCACCTTCGGCGGTGCGCAACGCGACAAGGTACCGGTGCATACGCATAACTGACTGTAACTATTCGCAACCAATCAACTACTGGAGATAATCATGCCTGCAATCCTGCTGTTTTTATTGGGTGTTCCTCTACCTATCATTATCCTTTTCGCTTTGTTCTATCATTAAACTTCGTACTATCGTTAAATTTACGGAATTCAAACTGGCCAGAACAGTTGATTAAACCGGAATTGAGGACAGTCTGCCTGACGCAGGCTGTCCTTGTCTTTTCAGTATTACGAGTGCTCCTGCTGAGAGACTTATGTGCAATAATTAAACAGCGGGTTTTTTTCAGAAATCCGGCATCCGAAATCTCGCTTGCCGAAATCGTATTCTCACGCTAAAGTGATGCACGTTTTTAATCTGATGGAGTCTATGCGTGTTAGCGATTATTGAAGCGGCCGGTTGGCCAATATGGCCGCTCATTCTGGCCTCTGTTTTATCCGTTGCAATCATTATCGAACGTTTTATCTCGCTCAGAACCACCGAAATCGCACCGCGCGGTTTACTGGATAAAACTGTGCAAGCCTACCGGCAACAGGGAACTAATAATGAAATGATCGATTTGCTGGCGCAAAGCTCCCCTTTGGGACGGATTTTTGCAGCCGGGTTGCGCAATGCCCGAAGTTCGCGCGAGATCATGAAAGATTCGATCGAGGAAGCGGGTCGCGCTACCGTACACGAGCTCGAACGTTTTCTCACGGCGCTCGGCACTATCGCATCGGTAGCGCCATTGTTGGGCCTGCTCGGCACCGTCATTGGAATGGTGGAAATTTTCGGCGCTCAAACTCCATCCGGCGGCAACCCTGCGATCCTCGCGCACGGTATTTCGGTCGCTTTGTACAATACGGCGTTCGGCCTGATCGTCGCGATACCGAGTCTGATTTTTTACCGTTTTTTCCGCACCCGAGTGGATACGCTGGTTATCGAAATGGAACAGCAGGCGGTCAAACTGGTCGAAATCATTCATGGCGAGCGTCCATAATTAAAACGGGAGCAACATGAATTTTCAGCGCAGAAATCCTCAGGAAGAACCGGAAATCAATCTGATACCGATGATAGACGTCCTGCTGGTAATCGTCATCTTTCTGATGGTGACGACGACGTACTCCAAATTTTCCGAACTGCAGATCAATCTGCCGCAGGCGAACGGCGACGTAGTAAAGGAAAAACCGGAACAAATCACGGTTTCGGTGGATGCCGCCGGGAATTATCAGGTCAACAAGACGCCC
>JAJYPZ010000019.1 GCA_021794855.1 Pseudomonadota bacterium
ATCGTCACCAGAATGCCTAAAGCACCGGCAAACGCGAGTAACGTACTCAATATATGCATCAGGCAGCCCGCTTGTCCAGATAGTCTCTGGCGTCGCGTCGCGCTTGTTCGTCGGCTTCGACCAGATCGGCCAGTCCGTTGGGTTCGCCTGAACTCGCCTTGCTCAATGCATATTCAATGGCGGCGGCAATCCGGCTGTAACCTATCGCTCCGGACAAATATTTCGCTACCGCTTCTTCATTGGCGGCATTTAACGCCGCCGGCAGCATACCGCCGTACGCCAGCGCGTCGTATGCCAGCTTAAGGCATGGGAAACGCTCGTAATCGGGCGCTTCGAAGGTCAGAGCGCGTCCGGTCAGATCCAGTGCCGACACCCCGGATTCTATGCGCTCCGGAAATCCGAGAGCATAGGCGATCGGCGTGCGCATGTCGGGGTTGCCGAGTTGAGCGATCACCGAACCATCGAGATAATCCACCATCGAATGAACAACGCTTTGCGGATGAATCAATACTTCAATCTGGTCCGGCTGCGCATTAAACAACCAGCGCGCCTCGATGACCTCCAACCCTTTATTCATCATGGTCGCGGAATCGACGGAAATTTTTTTCCCCATCACCCAATTAGGATGCGCGCACGCCTGCTCAGGCGTCACAAACGGCAATTCCGCGAGGGGCGTGGTACGGAACGGCCCTCCAGAAGCGGTCAGCAGTATCCGGCGCACTCCGCTTGCAGTCAGATCGCCGCTAAACTCCCGGGGCAACGCCTGAAATATGGCATTATGCTCGCTGTCTATCGGCAGCAGTTCTGCGCCTCCGCTTGCCACGGCCTGCATGAACAGGCTTCCGGCCATAACCAGCGTTTCCTTGTTTGCCAGCAATATCCTCTTGCCGGCGTGAGCGGCAGCCATGGCGGGCCGCAAACCGGCAGATCCGACGATCGCCGCCATAACCATGTCAACTTCCGGCATGGAAGCCACTTGTTCCAGAGAGACGATACCGGACAGTACTTCAGTCTTCAGACCGTCCTGCGCCAACAAACGGCGCAAACGTACAGCGCTTGGTTCGTCGAGCACAACCGCGTAGCGGGGCTGAAACTGGCGACATTGCGCGGCGAGTTTTTCCAGCTGCGTACTCGCAGTTAAAGCGAATACGCTGAATCGACCGGGATGACGCGAGACGACATCAAGCGTATTTTCACCAATAGTCCCGGTAGCGCCCAATATGGTTAAATTTTTTACCGTAGTCATAAAATCTGTTGAAACCAGTCTGCATGCAACAAAATGAGCGCAGCAATCGGCAGAGTCGCCGCAAGCGCATCGATGCGATCGAGCACGCCGCCATGACCCGGCAACAAGGTTCCGCTATCCTTGACCGCCGCTACGCGTTTAATCCACGATTCGAATAAATCGCCCAATATGCCGAGATAAAGCATCAGCAATCCCAACAGTAAAATGGGTATCGTCCAAGCATACGGATTAAAAACCGGGCTGCGCAATACCAGAAGTACTATCATGCAATAGGCCGCCACTCCAAACACCGCCCCGACTACGCCTTCCCAGGTTTTACCCGGACTGATATTCGGCGCCAGCTTGTGCTTTCCGAACCGTCGCCCGGTAAAATAAGCCGCGCTATCGGCTATCCAGACTACCCCCATCAATAACAACACCCACCACGGTCCACGATCGCGCAATTCCACCAGCGCTATCCACACCGGCACCAGAACGACGAGGCCCAGAGGTGCCCGCAGCCAGAACGATTTGAGCTGCCAACCCACCGCCAGCCACATCGGCACGATAATCAGCCATAACAACAACGCTGCGAGATATAGCCACACGGACAAACTGTAACGATATACGACAATAGCAAAAGCGATATTCGCCAAGATATATAAAACCGTATTTATCGTCGACAAACGCGATAATTTCGCCCATTCCCCGGCCCCTGCCGCTAAAGGAAGCAATAACACCAGAGCCCATGCGTTTTTAGGCAACCAAAACAGACTGACCAACAAACCCAGCAATAAAAATGCAGCAGTAATAATTCGTTTTATAAGCATTGTGGTTTAGAACCAGCTAAAAATTTTCCGCCCGCAATCGCATGGTTTATATTTGTTATCATCATCTCAAGTCCGACAAACTTCCACCTGTTCGCTGGTGCGGCCAAATCTGCGTTCGCGCTGCTGATAGGATGCGATCGCCAGATCGAGCGCGGCCGCGTCAAAATCGGGCCATAGTGTGGGAGTGAAATAAAGCTCCGAATAAGCGAGTTGCCACAGTAAAAAATTACTGATGCGCTGTTCGCCTCCGGTACGAATAAACAAATCAGGTTCGGGCGCATAATGCATAGCCAGATACGGAGCCAATTGCTGCTCGGTCAAGGGCTGGCCCGCCAGTTCAGGGCGCTGGGTCAGCAACCGGGTTACCGCATGCAATATATCCCAGCGTCCACCGTAATTGGCGGCTATCGTTAATGTAAGACCGGTATTCTCTGCCGTCAAATTCTCTGAATTCTGGATTAATTGTTCCAAAGAGGGGTCGAATCGCGACAAATCGCCGATCACTTTCAGGCGAACGTTATTTTTATGTAAACTACGTACTTCGTGTTCCAGCGCATACCGGAACAAGTCCATCAGCAGAGAGACTTCTTCTTCCGGTCTGCGCCAGTTTTCCGAACTGAACGCAAACAAGGTCAGGTAATCGACGCCACGCAATGCGCAGGCCCGACTCATTACGCGTATCATTTCGACGCCGCGCTTATGACCGGCGATACGGGGCATGAAACGTTTTTTTGCCCAGCGGCCGTTACCATCCATGATAATGGCAATATGCCGCGGTATGGACAAATTTTCGGGTACGGCCTGGGTAGAACTAGTAAAAATATTCACAGATTACACGGCCATCAAATCAGCTTCTTTGGTGACCAGGGCTTTCTCCACTTCGGCGATAAATTTATCGGTTAATTTCTGTATCTCGTCTTGCGCACGCCGTTCGTCATCGGTACTGATGTCTTTATCCTTTAGCAATTTCTTCAGTTGCTCATTGGCATCGCGACGCACGTTACGGATAGCTACCTTGGCATTTTCGCCTTCGGTTTTGACCACCTTGATCAAGTCCCTGCGGCGCTCTTCGGTCAATGCGGGCATCGGGACGCGAATAACATTGCCCTGACTGGCGGGATTCAATCCCAGATCCGCATCGCGTATGGCTTTTTCTATAGGGCCGGCCAGCTTGGCTTCCCAGGGCTGCACTGCAATCGTGCGCGCATCCATCAGAGTGATGTTCGCGACTTGATTGATTGCAGTCGGGTTACCGAAATAATCCACCATGACATGATCCAGTATCCCGGTATGAGCGCGACCAGTCCGGACTTTACCCAAGTCGGTCTTGAGCGATTCCAGGCTTTTGCGCATCCTTTGATCTGTCGTTTTTTTAATGTCATCTATCATACAAACTTCCTCCTGAATTCGTCAGCAACGAACTATCGTCCCTTCGTCTTCGCCTGCAACAAACCTTGCCAACGCCCCGGCCTTAAAAATACTTAAGACAGCGAGCGGCATTTTTTGATCCCTGCACAGGGTAAACGCCGTCGCATCCATAACTTTCAGATTTTTTTGTATCGCTTCATCGAATGTCAGATTCTGGTAGCGCGTTGCCTGTTCGTTTTTCAGTGGATCATCCGTGTATACGCCGTCGACCTTAGTCGCTTTAATGACGATGTCGGCATTCATTTCCATCCCCCGCAATGCCGCTGCGGTATCTGTTGTGAAAAAAGGGTTGCCGGTTCCCGCGCCAAAGATCACTACTCGACCTTCTTCCAGATAACGTATGGCTTTACCGCGGATATACGGCTCCGCCACCTGCTCGATGGTCAACGCAGATTGCACGCGACTGATAACCCCTATCATACGAAAAGCGTCCTGCAATGCCAGCGCATTCATCACTGTCGCCAGCATACCCATGTAATCTGCGGTGGCGCGATCCATTCCGGCTGCTGCAGGAGCTACGCCACGGAAAATATTCCCGCCACCGATAACGATAGCTACTTGCACTCCCATGTCTATAATTTCTTTGACTTCATTGACGATGCGGACAATCGTGTCATGATTGATCCCATAACTGTCGTCGCCCATCAGGGCTTCGCCGGAAAGTTTCAGCAAAATACGTTTATACACAGGCGCGCTCATGGTTACACTTTCGCAGCCGCCGCCACTTCTGCGGCATAATCTACGACTTTTTTCTCTATCCCTTCACCGACGACAAACATGGTAAAACCATTTACCTTAGCTTTATTCTGCTGTAACAATTTCTCGACCGTCAAATCCGGATTTTTAACGAACGGCTGACCGAGCAATGTCACTTCCGCCAGGAATTTGGCGATGCGACCTTCGACCATTTTAGCTACGATGTCGGCAGGTTTTCCGGATTCAGCGGCTTGCGCGGTATAAATTTCCCGCTCTTTTTCTATTAAATCAGGGGCCACCTGATCTCTGGAAATGCAGACCGGCTTGCTTGCGGCAATATGCATGGCCAGATCCTTGCCTAAACTTTCATCAGCCTGTATATCTATCATTACACCGATTTTAGTGCCATGCAAATAAGCGACTAGTCGGTCGGCCGTAACATATTGAGCGACCCGGCGCAGAGACAGGTTTTCACCCAGCTTCATAATCAGGGCCTGACGCACCTGCTCTACCGTCCCACCCGGCAAACTCATAGCCGATATTGCTTCGATATCGGTGGTTCGGTGTTCGGCCGCCAATTGGGCGACCCCTTTAGAAAAAGCCAGAAAATCGTCATTTTTAGCGACAAAATCGGTTTCACAGTTGACCTCGATCAGCGCTCCGTTTTTACTGTCGGCACTGATGTACGCGGCGATGACGCCTTCTGCTGCAACTCGACCGGCCGCTTTGCTGGCTTTGGCGCCGCTTTTGATACGCAGCAAATCCTCGGCGGACGACATGTCGCCGCTAGTTTCGGTCAAGGCTTTTTTACATTCCATCATACCCAAGCCCGTGCGTTCACGCAGCTCTTTTACCATTCCCGCTGTAATTTCAGCCATATTCTACTCCCAGGTTGATCGATAATAAATTCACAAAAGAGTTACGCCCTAATGCGGCATACTCTCGAATTCCATAAAATAGCCCCGTAATTCAGGCATTCCCTGTATTGTTTTGCCAGCATTTGCTCCGAGCGGCATCGCCGCACTGCAAAAGTCTCACAAAAAAAGGGGCACAAGCCCCTTTTCATTAAGCATACAAAATATTATTGCACCGTCGCGGCGTCATCGACAATTTCAACAAATTCTTCGCCTTCGCCCAGTATTTCCCCCAATGCCTGGCTACGGCCTTCGAGCACCGCATCGGCCACGCCGCGCGCATACAAACGGATAGCGCGGCTGGAATCGTCATTGCCGGGAATAATATAATCGACACCCAAAGGATTGTTATTGGTGTCGACGACGCCGATCACCGGAATACCGAGTGCATTCGCTTCGATAACGGCACCTTTCTGATAACCGACATCGATAACGAAAATTGCATCCGGCAAAGCCGTCATATCTTTGATACCGCCGAGGCTTCGACTAAGTTTATCGAGCTCGCGCTGCAATACCAGGCCTTCTTTTTTGGTCAGATTGCTCGCACCCTCGCCCAGCATGGTTTCCAGTTCTTTTAGGCGCTTGATAGACTGCCTGACGGTTTTAAAATTGGTCAGCATGCCGCCGAGCCAACGGTTATCGACATACGGAACGCCTGCGCGTTCGGCTTCTTCGCGCACGATTTCACGCGCGGAACGTTTCGTTCCCACGAACAGAATAGTGCCTTTGTTGGAAGCCAGTTTACGTACGAATTTCAATGCCTCCTGGAACATGGGCAAGCTTTTTTCCAGGTTAACGATGTGGATCTTGTTCCTGTGACCGAAAATATACGGTGCCATTTTCGGATTCCAGAAACGAGTCTGGTGTCCGAAATGAACCCCGGCTTCCAGCATTTGACGCATGGTAATAGACATAATGATTTCCTTTAGGGTTAAGCCTCCAGCCGTCGCCAAACATTCTCGATGAGAACACCCCAAGCATAGACGGCTGTGCGAATTTTGATACCTGATACGCAGGAGGCAAAACCAGAATATACGATTCGGTTTACCGCATGCGGTCAAATATCAAGCCCCGAATTGTATCACAGCAAACCCACATGAACAATGCAATTGCCATGATTATTACAGAAATGTCAGCCATGCGACAATTCTTTCTGCGGATACCGTCAGGCGCGATCTACAGGGGCTTCCAGCATCGCCACCAGGGCAGCATGATCAGAACCGTGCCATCCGCCCAGACGACCAATCACCTCTGCCTGACGTACTTGCCAGCCCCGAACATAGATACGGTCCAGCGACAGTATGGGCAGACTGGCAGGAAAACTTCTCGCAACCTGACCGTGCATCGTTTCGTATACCTCTTTCATTCCCAGCGAAGCAGCAAATTTGCGGCCGCTATGCCCTCTCCAGTCATTAAAATCGCCCGCAATAATCAACGGCGCCTGCTCAGGCACATGTTCGCGCACGCGTCGGCACACGAGCTCGAGCTGTCGTTTCCTGCTGCGCTCGAACAAAGCCAGATGCAGGCAGAAAACATGCAGTTGCGGGGCAAGATGAGGAACTTCTATTACGACATGGAGCAAACCGCGCGATTCGAAAGCGTGGTCGGAAATATCGAGATTTTCCCATTCGACGATGGGATAGCGGGATAAGACAGCATTGCCGTGATGGCCCAGATCGTACACGGCATTTTTACCGTATACATAATTCGACCACATCTCGTCGGCTAGAAACTCGTGCTGAGGCGTACTCGGCCAATGTTGCCAGCGCTGGGCATGGCCGCTATGGCTGCCCTGAACTTCTTGCAAAAAAACGATATCTGAATCCAGCGCCCTCAAGCGCGACCGCAGGTCATGGATCACCATGCGTTTATTAAAATGCGAAAATCCTTTGTGGATATTATAACTGGCGACTCGTATCGACGTATTCATGGTCCTATCATAGCAAAACGCACCAGCTAGAGCATGCTTCCCGAATTCGGTCAGGCGGCAACCTGCTCAGAAGTCGCCACAGCGGCATAACTGCGCTGATCTATATACAAACTGGAGCCGGCGGTTTTTTTCGCTTCTTTTTTAACTTCGGCAGCCACTACCGCGATCTCGTGCACTTCCTGAAACTGATTGCGGATAACAGGAACGATACCTATTGATAAAGTGGGGAATCCGTATTCCATACGGTTGCCACGGCGATCTTCTGCCGAATAGGACCCCACTCCCAATTCTTCCTGCAACACAAAACCGTTCACTGCCTGATCAAAAGCCGACAAAATCTTGGTGCAGCGCTCTTCCCAGTTTTCGCTTTGAAACAGCACAAAAAAATCGTCGCCTCCTATATGCCCGACAAAATCGATATCGCTATCGATATGCCGGATCAATACTTCAGCAGTAAGTTTGATCAGCTCGTCGCCGCGGCGGTAGCCGAAAACATCGTTAAACGGTTTAAAGCTATCCAGATCGACATAGCATACCCAAAACGATTGTGCGTTCTGCAACAGCAATTCGATCTGCTCGTTAATCGGCACATTTCCGGGCAGCAATGTCAGCGGATTGGCATAGCGCGCTTCCTGTATCTGCTGTTTGGTCATTTCCTGCATTAGCGCAAAATTGGAGCCAACGCCAGCGTAAACCTTGTCCCGGACCAGTATAAAGCCGTCGGCAAAACGTTTCTGTCCTTGCATCAGCACAAGTTGGCTCAACTCCACAATCGACATTTCCATATCCACAATCAGGGGATTGCTGTCCATAAATACCGTACAGGGTTTGCGACTGTACAAATCGCGGATGTAGCCATGCGAAAATTTGTCGACCAGCGTCCTGCTTAGCAGACCGACCGGCGTATCTCCTTCGAGGACAGGCAATACAGTCTGTTCGGGATTGGCCAGCAATATCTGCAAGGCGGTTTCGCTTGTGGTGTTAATCGTCACCGTCGGCACTTCCGTTAACAGCAGATGCGCTCTACGGCCGCGCTGCAGGACGACTTTCGTCCACGGATTCGCACTCACAAGATTGGAATCAAAACATTTTTTCGCCGCAGCATTGACGGATACATCCGGCTGTTTGAGCGGATATCCGATAAAATAACCTTGCCCCAGACAAATGCCCATTTCCTTCAGCACCATGAGCTCGGAACGGTGTTCGACTCCTTCCGCTATAATCATGGCACGGCTTTTTTCGGCGATCTGTTTGATAGACCGCACAAATTGCAATTTCAATGGACTCTTGTCGATACCCGCGACGAAATGCTTATCGAGCTTGACGAAATCGGGCCGCACATCGGACCATAAACGCAGACTCGAAAACCCTTCTCCCAGATCGTCCAGGGCAATTTTAAACCCGTATTCGCGCAATGCAATCAAGCCCGAAACCACTGCCGCATTATTCATTTTAGGAGAGCTTTCGGTGATTTCAAAAACCAGCCGGTCGCGCAAATCGGTTTTCTTGTCGAGCAGTTTCTTTAACAGTTCTTCGGTCAGTGCGCCAGCCAGCAGCGCAAAGGGACTGATATTTACAAATAACTTGCCCGGCAATCCCGTACGCATGAATTCCGTAACCACGACATCGATGCAGAGACTTTCCAGCGGAACCAGCAGATTCACCCGTTCCGCCGCGCGGAATAGCGCTTGCGGCAAATGCAGTTCGCTATCGCTGGGACCCCGGACGAGACCTTCGTAACCGATCAGATGTCCCTGCTGCAAATCCATGATAGGCTGAAACAGAGGATACAAACTCCGCTTTTCCAAAATGTTTGCCAGCATTTCGCGCTTGGTCATAAATTTTTCCTTATAGAATCACCCCGTATTTAAAATACAGCCAAATCATGACAAATTAACTACAATAATCATAATTCAGGTTAAGATATTGCATATAATTTTTATAATTGGGGTTCATCCGTGGCACGCCCAGAAAAAATCCGTCTCGGCGAACTGTTGGTCCGCCAGAAACTGCTTTCCGAAACGCAATTGCAACTCGCGCTGGAAGAACAAAAGAAAAGCGGTCGCAAGCTAGGCAGGTTTCTGGTCGAAAACGGTCTGGTCTCCGAAGACCAGATCGCTGAAGCCATCGCGAAACAATTGGATATTCCTTTCATCCGGCTCAAAAATTTCACCATCAAACCCGATACCACGCGTTTGCTGCCCGAAATGCAGGCCCGCCGTTTTCGCGCGCTTGTTCTGGAAAATCGCGGCGACCAGATCCTGATCGGAATGGCCGATCCTACCGATCTGGTGGTGTATGACGAAATCGCGCGTATCGTCAAAAACAATATCGAACTCGCCGTCATCAATGAAAACGAATTATTGCAGACCATAGATCGCGTCTACCGGAAGACCGATGAAATCACCGATCTGGCCCGCGAACTGGGACAGGATCTGGGCGACAGCTACATCGATTTCGCCAGCCTCAACAACCTGTCCGGTGCGGAAGATGCGCCGGTAGTGAAATTATTGCAATCGGTGTTCGACGACGCCACTCAGGTACGCGCTTCCGACATACACATTGAGCCGCAGGCCGACGCGCTGCAAATCCGCTTCCGCATCGACGGCGTACTCAATCTGCAGACGCGCGCCGATATCAAAATAGCTCCGGCGCTGGCATTGCGCCTGAAATTGATGTCCGGACTCGATATTTCCGAAAAACGCCTGCCGCAGGATGGACGTTTCGCCATCAAAGTCAAACAGCAATCCATTGATGTCCGTATTTCGACCATGCCTACTCAATACGGCGAATCGGTCGTCATGCGGCTGCTCAACCAGAGCGGCAATACGCTGAATCTCAATGCCATCGGCATGCCCCCGGCGATGCTGGCGCGATTCCGCAGCATATTGCGACGCCCCAACGGGCTGATACTGGTAACCGGACCTACCGGCAGCGGTAAAACCACCACACTGTATGGCGCGCTATCCGAACTCAACAGCCCGGAGCGCAAGATTATTACCGTGGAAGACCCGGTCGAATACCGTCTCGCCGGAATTAATCAGGTTCAGGTGAATGAGAAAATCGACCTTAATTTCGCCCGCGTGCTGCGTTCCGCATTGCGACAGGATCCGGATGTGGTGCTGGTCGGCGAAATGCGCGACCAGGAAACCGCCCAGATCGGCATGCGGGCCGCAATTACCGGCCACCTCGTCCTGTCAACCCTGCACACCAACGACGCGGCAAGTACGCCGATCCGGCTGATGGACATGGGCGTGCCGAGATATATGGTCGCAACGTCCATCCAGGCAGTCATCGCCCAGCGTCTGGTCCGGCTCAATTGCGACAAT
>JAJYPZ010000020.1 GCA_021794855.1 Pseudomonadota bacterium
TGCTGATTGCCGGTAAGGGGCACGAAAATTACCAGGAAATTTCCGGTGTAAAGTATGCCTTCGAAGACATATCGGTCGCCAGGCTGGCGCTGGAGTCGCGCCAGTGAGCATGATGTCGTCGAATCTTGCGGCCAAAATTACCGGCGGTGTCGTGCGCGGCCGGGAAGTGATGTTTGACCGGATCAGTACCGACAGCCGAAAAATCCGTAGCGGCGACTTGTTCGTCGCTCTGCGCGGAGAGCGTTTCGACGGCCATCTTTATGCCCGGACGGCACTGGATGCCGGCGCTGCGGCAGTGATGGTCGACAGTGCCGATGCCGGAACGACCGAGCCCGCTATCGTGGTGCCGGATACGCGAATCGCGCTCGGGATGCTCGCCGCGCACTGGCGAAAAACCATGCACGCCCGCATTATCGGGATTACCGGCAGCAGCGGTAAAACGACAGTCAAGGAAATGCTGGCGTCGATATTGCGTACGGCCGAAGGAGACGATGCGGTGCTGGCTACCGCGGGTAATCTGAATAACGATATCGGTATGCCGCTGACCTTGCTGAGCCTGAACGAGAAGCATCGCTACGGCGTAATCGAAATGGGCATGAATCATCGCGGCGAACTGGATTATTTAAGCCGGCTGGCCTGTCCCGATATTTCCTTGATTAACAATGCCGGAACGGCGCATATCGGCATGCTCGGGTCATTGCAGGCGATCGCCCAGGCAAAAGGCGAGATTTTGACCGGTTGCGGGCAAACGGGCATTGCCGTCATTAACGCCGACGATGTTTATGCGCCTTTATGGCGGCAACTCGCCGTAAATAAAAAAGTGATCGAATTCGGCATCGACTCGACTACAGCCGCAATACGGTGCAAATACGAGCCGCACGCGGATTACAGCGATGTGCGTCTGGCCCTGGCTGGGAATGTGCGTGCATTACGTCTGCCCGTACCTGGCAGGCATAACGTCATGAATGCGCTGGCGGCAGCCGCCGCTGCTTGGGCGATGGGCATACCCAGTGAGGCAATCGTGGCGGGCCTGCAGGAATTCGGCGGCATTTACGGCCGCCTCCAATATAAGCCGGGTCGTAATGGCGCAACGGTAATAGACGACAGTTATAACGCCAATCCCGACTCGGTGCGTGCCGCAATCAGTGTGCTAGCGAATACAAAAGGCACGCGAGTGCTGGTACTGGGCGACATGGGAGAACTCGGTGATAACGGAATTGCGGCGCATGCCGACATCGGCGCTTACGCCAGACAAGCGGGGATAGAGACTTTGTTCACCCTGGGTGAACTCAGCCGTGAAGCCGCGGAAGCGTTCGGCGCAGGCGCGCAGCACTTCGCTGATATCGGGGAACTGGGCGCAGCCCTGATGCCGCGGCTGGCGCCTGAAGTGACCGTTCTGGTCAAAGGTTCGCGTTTCATGCACATGGAGCGCGTAGTGGATATTGCAAGGCTCGATCATGAATAAAATAAGGGAGCTGACCTGATGCTGCTTTGGCTGTTTCAATATTTTTCCGGCGATGTCCATGCTTTGAATGTGTTCAATTACCTCACTTTGCGTGCGGTACTGGCGACGCTGACATCGCTGACCATTTCGTTTCTGGTGGGTCCGTTCGTGATCCGAAAATTGTCTGCCATGAAAATCGGCCAGTCGGTACGTGACGACGGGCCTCAGTCGCATCTGGTCAAGGCCGGGACGCCTACCATGGGCGGCGCGCTGATTCTGGTGTCGATTACCTTGTCGACCTTGTTGTGGGGCGATCTGGAAAACCGCTACGTCTGGGTTGTGCTGATTACGACGCTGGGATTCGGCGGCGTGGGCTGGGTCGACGATTATCGCAAAGTGGTACATCGCAACCCTAAAGGTTTGTCGGCCAAAGCCAAATATTTCTGGCAGTCGGTGTTCGGTCTCGGAGCGGCTTTATTTATCGCCTATTCGGCTCAATTGCCGGCGCAAACCGAACTGATCGTGCCTTTTTTCAAGCAGGTTGCCATTCCGCTGGGCACCGTCGGTTTCGTTACGCTGACCTATTTTGTGATCGTGGGTTCGAGTAACGCAGTGAATCTGACCGACGGGCTGGACGGATTGGCGATATTGCCCACCGTCATGGTGGCGTCGGCGCTGGCGGTATTTGCTTACGTTGCCGGAAATGCGGTGTTTTCGCGCTATCTGGACATGCCGCACATTCCCGGCGCCGGAGAGCTGGCCGTGGTCTGCGCGGCCATAGCGGGAGCCGGTCTGGCGTTTTTGTGGTTCAACGCGTATCCCGCCGAAGTGTTCATGGGCGATGTCGGCGCGCTGGCGCTGGGCGCATCCTTGGGAGTGGTCGCGGTGATCGTGCGCCAGGAAATCGTGCTGTTCATCATGGGCGGCGTGTTTGTCATGGAAACGCTGTCGGTGATGATACAGGTCGGCTCGTTCAAGTTGACGGGCAAGCGCGTGTTTCGAATGGCGCCCCTGCATCATCATTACGAATTGAAAGGCTGGAAGGAAACGCAGGTCGTCGTGCGTTTCTGGATTATTACCATGATGCTGGTACTGATCGGTTTATCGACACTGAAAATACGTTAACGCATCGCGGCAACGCCAGGTTGCCGCAAAACTAGAGCGACATACATGAACTGGTACGGGCAACATATATTGATACTCGGGTTGGGCAGCAGCGGTTGGGCTGCGGCGCGCTGGCTGGGCCGACGCGGCGCGGTGCTGCGCGTAGCCGATAATGCCGCCGAACCGCCCAACCTGATTCATTTGCGCGACCTGTTTCCGGCGGTAGCAGTGACGCTGGGCGACTGGAATGAGGCGGATTTTTTCTGGGCAGACCGCATCATCGTCAGCCCGGGAGTGCCGATATCGCATCCCATGTTGCAGGCCGCTTTGAGCCGGGGCATAGCGGTCTGGAGCGACGTCGAGCTGTTTGCCCAGGCTATGCCCCATCATGCGCAGGTCATCGCGATTACCGGTTCGAACGGTAAAAGTACGGTAACCAGTATGGTGCATGCGATCTGTCTGGCAGCCGGAAAAAAATCGATTATGGCCGGCAACATCGGCTTGCCGGTGCTCGATGCGCTGGAGGATTATCCGGAAACGGAAATCTATGTGCTGGAACTGTCCAGCTTTCAGCTCGAAGCCACTTATACCCTCAATCCCGCAGCCGCAACGGTGCTTAATATAAGCGAAGACCATCTGGATCGCCATGCCGATCTGGAGTCTTATGCCGCGATCAAGGCACGGATCTTTACCGGCGACAGCGTACAAGTGCTGAATCGCGACGATAGCTGGAGCGCAGCTATGGCGCAAGCCGGACATAAAGTGCTGACGTTCGGCCTTAATGACGGTAAGGACGAACATGAATTCGGCGTGCGTGAAGGCTATCTGTGCCGGGGTTCCGAACCTTTAATGGCACTCGATACTCTCCCTGTGCCGGGCCTGCACAATGTGGCTAATGCGCTTGCAGCATGGGCTTTGTGTTACGCAATCGGACTACCCGATGCGGCTGCAGCGAATGCTTTGCGCCAGTTTCAGGGCTTGCCGCACCGGGTCGAGTGGGTCGCACGGATAGGAGAGGTCGATTTTTACGACGATTCCAAAGGCACGAATGTAGGTGCAACGGAAGCTGCGCTCAAGGGTTTGAACCGGCCGGTCGTACTGATTGCGGGCGGCGAGGGTAAAGGTCAGGACTTTTCGCCGCTGGCTGAGGCAGTGATGCGGTCTGCCCGCGCGGTCATCCAGATCGGTCGCGACGGACCGCGGATTGCCGAGGCTCTGGAGGCGACGGGAGTGCCGGTATTGCGCGCCGAGAGCATGGAGCAAGCTGTTTTGCGTGCTTATTCCCTGACGCAGCCCGGTGACGCGGTGTTGCTCTCGCCAGCCTGTGCCAGTTTCGACATGTTCAGGAATTATGCGCATCGTGCCGAGGCATTTGTCGCAGCGGTAGCGCAATTAAGCCGGGAGATGCCATGAACACGCCGAACCGGTCGCGCCGCAACGTAGCCGAATACGATATGGTCCTGATCTGGCTCGGGATCGCGCTATTGTCCTTCGGTCTGGTGATGGTATATTCGGCGTCCATCGATATTGCCGAGGCGAATCGCAGCACCGGCTATCACTCAACTTTCTTTTTGTCGCGTCAGCTGGTTTTTATCGTTATCGGTTTACTGGCCGGTTATGCGGCTTTTCAGGTTCCGGCATTCAAATGGCAGAGTTTTGCGCCGTGGCTGTTTCTGGGTGGGCTTTCGTTGCTGGTGCTGGTGCTGGTTCCGGGGATAGGCCGGAATGTCAATGGCAGCCAGCGCTGGTTGCCGCTGGGAATTATCAATTTGCAGCCGTCGGAATTGATGAAACTGGCTGCGGTACTCTATGCGGCCGACTATACCGTGCGCAAAGCCGCGTTTATGCATAATTTCAAACAGGGATTTCTGCCCATGCTGGTGGCGATACTGTCGACCGGATTCCTGCTGCTGCGCGAGCCAGATTTCGGCGCATTTGTCGTCATCATCGTGATCGCCATGTCGACCCTGTTTCTGGGCGGTCTGAATCTGCGAATTTTTGCCGGATTGTTCGTCTTGTCGGTCGTAGGATTCGTCGGTCTGATCTGGAGTTCGCCGTATCGCTTGCAACGCATCGTCGGTTTTATGGATCCGTGGGCGGACCCTTACGGCAAGGGCTATCAGTTGTCGCATGCGCTGATCGCATTCGGCCGGGGGCAATGGCTGGGTTTGGGGTTGGGCGGGAGCGTAGAAAAACTGTTTTATCTGCCCGAAGCTCACACCGATTTTCTGCTGGCGGTGATTGCCGAAGAACTCGGATTTGTCGGGGTTGCGGTCGTGATCGCTTTATTTGCGTGGCTGGTGATACGTGCATTTCAGATCGGGCGCGAGGCAGCGCAGCTGGAGCGCCATTTTTGCGCATTGACGGCAATGGGTATCGGCGTCTGGATAGGCGTGCAGGCGTGCATCAATATCGGCGTGAACATGGGGCTGTTGCCGACTAAAGGACTGACATTGCCGTTTCTCTCGTTCGGCGGCAGCGGCATCGTCGCCAATTGCATAGCCATAGCGATCCTGCTGCGAGTCGATTACGAAACGCGCTGCCTGAAACGTGGGAAAAAGGGAGTATGAGCATGCCGCGTGTACTCATGATCATGGCGGGCGGCACCGGCGGTCACATCTATCCCGGGCTGGCGGTCGCGGCGGCGATGAGCGCGCTGGGCTGGCGGGTAATCTGGCTCGGTACCCGTCACGGGATGGAGACCCGTATCGTGCCGCAACACGGTTACGAAATGGCATGGCTGACGATGGGCGGCGTGCGCGGTAACGGCTCGCTGCGCAAACTGCTGTTGCCTGCCATGCTGATGACGGCTTGCGTGCAGGCGCTCAGCGCGCTGTTGCGCTACCGGCCCGACGTAGTGCTGGGTATGGGCGGCTATCCGAGCTTTCCCGGCGGGCTGATGGCGGGGCTGTTGAGAAAGCCGCTGGTAATACATGAACAGAATGCGATAGCCGGGTTGAGCAACCGGATACTGGCTTGTCTGGCTGACCGGGTAGCGGTGGGTTTTCCTGCTGCGTTTACCCATGCCGAGGATAAACCCATCCCCTGCGGCAAGGTGCAAACTTTATGGACGGGCAATCCGGTGCGCGCTGAAATTTCTGCGGCGCAATCCGACAAAACGAAACGTAGCGGACCTTTGCGAATACTGGTCGTGGGCGGCAGTCTGGGAGCGGCAGCGCTCAATCGGGCAGTGCCGCAGGCATTGAGTTTGATAGATGAGGCCGGGCGGCCGGAGATCGTGCATCAGGCCGGTGAGAAACATCTCGCCGAATTGCGCGATCTTTACGCGCAGTTGGAAATAAAGGCCGATGTACGTCCGTTTATCGAAGATATGGCGGCAGTCTACGAATGGTGCGACATCGCGATTACGCGTGCCGGTGCGCTGACCATAGCCGAGCTGGCGGCAGCCGGCGTTCCGGCTTTGCTGGTGCCCTATCCGCATGCGGTAGACGATCATCAAACCCGAAATGCAGCGTTTTTAGTAGAATCCGGCGCGGCGAAACTTATGGCGCAAAGCGAATTGAACGCAGAACGATTGGCGCTGGTCTTGCGGCAATTGGACAGGACGCAGTTGAGCAATATGGCAGAACGCGCCAAAGCCGCGGCCAAGCCCGATGCAACCGCTGCGGCAGTGAGAATTTGTATGGAAATGATCGATGAAACATAAAGTAAAACAGCTCCATTTCGTCGGCATAGGCGGCTCGGGCATGAGCGGTATCGCCGAGGTATTGCTCAATCTGGGCTACACCGTAACCGGGTCGGACGTGGCGGAAAACGCGGCGACGCGGCGTTTGGCTGCGCTGGGCGTTGCGATATTCCGCGAACACGCGGCAGAGAATGTGGGTCGTGCCGATGCGGTCGTGGTTTCGACGGCGGTCCCGGCCGATAATCCGGAAGTGGTTGCGGCGCGCGAACGCTCGATCCCGGTGGTGCCGAGGGCGATCATGCTGGCGGAACTGATGCGCTTGCGCCAGGGCATCGCGATTGCCGGCGCTCACGGCAAAACGACGACTACGTCGCTGATCGCCAGCATACTGGCGCAAGCCGGGATGGATCCCACTTTCGTCATCGGCGGCAGGCTGGAAGCGGCGGGAGCGAATTCGCGCCTGGGCAAGGGCGAATTCATCGTGGTCGAGGCGGACGAATCGGATGCGTCGTTCCTGTATTTGATGCCGATACTGGCGGTCGTGACCAATATCGACGCCGATCACATGGAAACCTACGGACACGATTTCGGTCGTCTCAAACAGGCTTTCGTGGATTTTCTCGAACATATTCCTTTTTACGGACGTGCCGTGCTGTGCGTGGACGATCCGAACGTGCAGGCGATAATGCCTCAATTGACCAAGCCAGTTACCACTTACGGGCTGAACCCGTCGGCAGACATCCGCGCCGTCGATGTGCGTCATGATAACGGTCGTATGCATTTCGGCGTGGTGAACGGCGGCGGTAAACGGATCATGGACATCGCGCTGAATCTTCCGGGCAACCATAACGTACTCAATGCGCTGGCGGCCATCGCCATTTCGCTCGAACTTAATATCGAGCAAGCGTCGATCGCGCAGGCGCTAACCGATTTTGCCGGCGTGGGGCGCCGTTTCGAACGATATGGCGAGATAAGCGTGCCGACGGGCGGAACATTTACCCTGGTCGACGATTACGGCCATCATCCGGCGGAAATGGCCGCCACCATCGCCGCGGCCCGCGCTGCGTTTCCGGGCCGCCGTCTGCTACTGGCGTTCCAGCCGCACCGCTACACCAGAACGCGCGATTTGTTCGAGGATTTCGTCGCGGTACTGTCGTCGGTCGATGCGCTGATCTTGACCGACGTATACGCCGCAGGCGAGGCTCCGCTGGTCGCAGCCGACGGACGCGCACTGGCGCGGGCGTTGCGGGTCGGCGGCAGGATAGAGCCGATTTTCGTCGCGACCGTCGAGGATGTGCCGCCTGCAATCAGAGATAACGTAAGGGCCGGCGATGTCGTGCTGACGATGGGAGCGGGATCGGTCGGTTCGATTGCAGCCGAACTGGCGGGGAGCCACCGTGTGCGCTAACGTTGTGACCTCGCCGATAAAACGCGATGGCGCATTGCGCGGCGAACTTCGCCGTAACGAATCGATGGCGAAATACGTCAGCTGGCACGCCGGAGGTTTGGCCGACCAGCTTTACAAGCCTGCCGATATGGACGATTTTGCGCAATATTTGTGCAGTTTACCCGTCGCCATGCCAGTCTATTGCATGGGATTGGGCAGTAACTTGCTGGTGCGCGACGGCGGCGTGCGCGGAGCGGTCGTGCTGTTGCACGGCGCATTGCGCGAGCTGCGGCTCGAAGAGAAGCACGAAGATTACGGTTTGATCTATGCCGAAGCCGGAGTCGCCTTGCCCAGGTTGGCGCGCTTCGCCGCCGGCCATAATCTGGTCAGCGCGGAATTCATGGCCGGCATTCCGGGGACGGTAGGCGGTGCGCTGACGATGAATGCCGGTTGCTACGGCGGCGAAACCTGGCAGGTGGCGGTGAGAGCGTTGACGATAAACCGCAGCGGCCGATTACAGCAGCGCGAGCGCGAAGCGTATAGCCTGGGGTACCGTCACGTCCAGCTCGATTCGGAAGAAGAGGAGTGGTTTGCGGGGGCGTGGTTCGCTTTGCCGGTGGGGGACGGCGTATCGTCTCGCGCCGCCATCAGGGAATTGTTGCGTCGCAGAATCGAAAGCCAGCCTTTGAGCCAGCCCAATGCGGGCTCGGTGTTCCGCAATCCCGAAAACGACTACGCCGCGAGGCTGATCGATGCATGCGGTTTGAAAGGCATGCGTATAGGCGGCGCCGAGGTGTCGAGCAAACATGCCAATTTCATCGTCAATCAGGCATCGGCCAGCGCAGCGGATATAGAAAATCTGATCGAATACGTTGCGGATACCGTGGCAGCGCGGACAGGTGTCGTTTTGCAATGCGAAGTGAGAATAATAGGCGAGCGCCTGGGGGAAAGGAAATGATGCGATTCGGCAAGGTAGGCGTACTGTTGGGAGGCCGCTCCGACGAACGTGAAATATCGCTGCTCAGCGGTGCGCGAGTGTTGTCGAGTTTAAGAGGGCAGGGTATCGATGCACATCCGTTCGACCCGGCGGAACAGGATTTCGGCGCTCTGATGGCGCAGGGTTTCGACCGGATCATGATCGCACTGCACGGCCGTTTCGGCGAAGACGGCACGATACAGGGCGTGCTTGACTGGATGGGAATACCTTATACCGGCAGCGGGGTGATGGCATCGGCGCTGGCAATGGATAAGTGGCGGACCAAAATGGTGTGGCAAACGGCGGGCATACCTACGCCGGATTATGCGATTCTGCGAGCGGACAGCGATTTCGACGCCATCGCCGAGCGGCTCGGTCTGCCGATATTCGTAAAACCGGCGCGGGAGGGATCGAGCATAGGCATGACCCGGGTGACCGTCGCTGGGGAATTGGCTCAGGCGTGGAAAAACGCCGCGCAGTTCGATAGTCTGGTATTGGCCGAGCAGTGTATAGAGCACGGGGAATATACCTGTTCGATACTGGGCGACCGGATATTGCCGATGATACGTCTGCTGCCCAAGCAATCCTATTACGATTACGAAGCGAAGTACCTGCGCGACGACACGGAATACAGAGTGCCGTGCGGACTGTCCGCCGAAGCGGAATCGGAGATACAAGGCATGGCTAAAAAAGCCTTCGATATTTTGGGCTGCCGCGGTTGGGGCAGACTCGACCTGATGCTCGATGCTCAGGGCAAGCCCTATTTTCTGGAAGCCAATACCGCGCCGGGAATGACCGATCATAGCCTGGTGCCGATGGCGGCGCGCGCAGCAGGCATAAGTTTCGACGAACTGGTTATCGCCATATTGGAGCAGGCTCGTGTGGGATGACGAAGCTCTTCTTGCAAAATGGACTCGCGCAGCGCTGGCGGGTACTGCGATGTTGCTGCTGTGCGGGGGTCTGGTGATGGTATCCAGACTCAAAATGTTCGATTTGCATGAAATAAAAATTATCGGCGCACAGCATGTCACGATGAATCAGGCGAAACTCGTGATACGGCAGTACATTACCGGCAATTTTTTTTCGGTAAATCTCGCTACGGTGCGCGCGGCATTTCTCAAGTTGCCGTGGGCCCGCGATGCGAGCGTGCGGCGGCGCTGGCCGGACGGACTGGAAGTCGTGCTGGAAGAACATAAACCGCTGGCGCGCTGGAACGACAATGCTTTGCTGAACCGTTACGGCGAAGTTTTTACCGCCGCCAGCAATGCCGATTTGCCGCATTTGAGCGGGCCGTCGGGCAGCGAACACGAAGTATTGCAGAGATGGACCGATTTCAGCCGGATATTGAGTCCGTTAAACCGGACGCCGCTCAGCGTGACACTGAACGACAGAAGGAGCTGGTCGCTGGTCATGGATAACGGCGTCACGATAGCTTTAGGCAGTGAACATCCTGCCTGGAAATTGCAGCGCTGGGTAGGACTTTACCCAGAAATGGAAGCGCAATTG
>JAJYPZ010000021.1 GCA_021794855.1 Pseudomonadota bacterium
TTAAGGCGCAGGTACTCAAACAGGAGTTCAAGCGGGCAGGGGGCCGTCGTGCCGGTATCCTGCAAAAAATTCTGTTGCGCTATACCCAGGCACTGATAACGCAAATGACGCAGACCGCGGTATGCAATCGTCATCACACCGTCGAACAGCAGTTGTGCCGGTGGCTGCTGCTGAGTATCGATCGTCTGCCTACCGATTCTCTGACGATGACTCAGGAACTGATCGCCAACATGCTTGGAGTCCGGCGCGAAGGAGTTACCGTAGCGGCAGGAAATCTGCAGCGAGCGGGTTTGATCAGTTATAGCCGGGGACATATCGATATCCTCAGCAGGCCTGGTCTGGAAGATGCTGTTTGCGAATGTTATGCGGTAGTGAAAGACGAATTCGACCGATTATTGACGAATTATAGCTAGCGGCTGCGGCCGCTCGTTAAGCGCGAATCAGATTGCGCCATTCAAAACCGTGTTCCTGGTCGGCGTATCCCAGCCAGTCAGGAGTGCCTCCCAGTACATCGGCCAGAGAGGCGAGCGCCAGATCAGGCCGGTTGTTTTGCCTGGATAAATGCGCGGCCACTAGATGCTGCAAGGAATCGGGCTTCAGGCGCGCAAGCAGATCCGCGGCCGAACGATTGTCCAGATGGCCGAACTGTCCTGCAATTCTCTGCTTCAAGCCAAACGGATAATTGCTTTGCGCCAGCAGTTGAGCGTCATGATTGCATTCGAGCACCAGAGCGTCGCATCCGGTCAGCATGGTTACGATATGCGACGTTACCGCGCCGACATCGGTAAGTACCCCCAGTTTGTGGCATCCGTCGCTAAATACGAATTGCGCCGGTTCTCTGGCGTCGTGCGGTACAGGAAACGGATGCAATTCGATATCGGCTATGCAGAAGCTGGAATGGCTGTCGAAGATATGAACGGCAGGCAGCGTTTCATGCTGCTGCCGGAAAACCTGAAACGTGCCGTGCGTCATCCAGACCGGTATATTGTGTTTGCGGGCGAAACTGGCAGCGCCGCCCAGATGATCGCTGTGTTCGTGAGTAATGACGATCGCCGTGATCTGTCCGGGCAGCAATTCTTTGCGCATGAGTCGCCGCGCTGTGTCACGCAAACCGAAACCGCAGTCGAGCATAACTCGCGTCGCGCCTGCTTCAACAACCAGAGCATTGCCCTCGCTGCCGCTACCTAAACTGGCAAAGCGCATATTACGGGCATCCCGTCCGGCTTGCCAATATCGGACAGAGAGGCTTATGAATATAAAATAAAATCATATCTTGAGTGTTTGCCGACTGAGCCGGGCAAAGTCCGGGCCAGTTATTTTAGCTGGTCGAGCAGCGGTTTCAGGATTTGATTGGCGGTATCTGCCGCAACCGGTTTGCCTTTGCTATCCAGTATCCGGATATTGGTACTGGTAGCGGCGGAATTCTCAGCGAGTTCGATCTGATATTTCCGGTTTTTGTCATGATGTTCCCAAAAAGCAAGTTTGCTGAGCAGTCCTGGTTTTTTGGCGTTCGCCGGATTTTTTGATGGATCGGTGTATTGCACGGTATAAATGCCTTTGGCACGATCGCTATTAATTACGGTAAAGCCGGTCCGGTCTAATGCGACTCCGACGCGAGGCCAGGCTGCATCGAAAAGTTCGTTGTCTATCAGGATCGGTTTATTGTTGCTGGATAGGCTAAGGCTCGCACGATCCGGCTCGTTATGCTGAGCTGTCTGGGAATTGGCGTCGGTCTGGCTTTTTCCCAGTTGTACCATCAAACGCGTCAACATTTCGTCTTCCAGACCGGGGTCGGGAGGACTGATCTGCCAGACTGCAGGCTGTTTGGCGCTGGCGTTCGCTGTTTCCGTCATGCCTCGATGGCTGATGTAGATTTCAGTCTGGTTGGGATTGTTCGGACTGCGTTCAAGACGAGTCCGATAGGCATCGCGCTCGACCGCGACAGTCGAGCCGGATTCCTGGTTGCCGGTCGAGCCGGCAGCAGCTTGCGGTACAGTGACGTGATTTTCCAGCCACCCGGTTTGCATGATGCCTGTAGCAGGATCACTCTGACTGATGTCGAAGCCGTTTTCCTGCCAGAATTTTTTAAGCAACGGCCAGATTTGCTCAGGCGCTTCATCGACTACCAGCCAGCGTTCGCTACCGGCGCGTTCCAGCTTGATATGCGCTGGGACGGGCAGCACAACTTCTCCGGTGCAATCGCCCGTCGTAGCGGGCGCAACGGCGGTATTCGATTTTTTATCGTGCGCAGCGCTATAAGCCGAATAGGTTGTACCTGTATCCGGACTGGAATTCGGCACCTGAAAATGCGTATCGGAAGCAGGCGCAGTCAAAGCCGGAGGAATGTCCAGGGCAGGAGTTTCTTTAGCGGCCTGGTAATTGATTTTTTCCGGCGTAATCATGTTGTGATACCAGCTGCAACCGTTTAGACCCGCTATTAACGCGCTAGCGCCGATCAGCTTTATTCCTGCTGAAATCTTGTATGTCATTATTGCTTATCCTTTATATGGCTGCTGCCTGGCGTAATGCCGCGCGTACAGTTTCGTGATATTCGGCGGCGAGTTCCGTCAGTGGTGAACGGATGCCGTTTTTAATTTTCCCCATTTCCGCCAGCGCCCATTTTACTGGGATAGGATTGGCTTCTACAAACAGATTCTGATGCAAGGCGAAAAGACGACGATTGATATCGCGTCCCTTTTGCAGGTTTGCGCTAAACGCTGCCGTACATAATTCGTGCATTTCGAGCGGGGCGATGTTGGCGGTGACGGAAATGACGCCGTGACCGCCCAGCAGCATGAACGCCAGCGCACTGGCATCGTCGCCCGTATACAGAGCGAAATCGGGAGGAGCGCGTAATATCAGTTCGGTAGCCCGTTCCATATTGCCGGTAGCATCTTTAATGCCGACGATCCCGGGCACTTGCGCAAGCCTGAAGGCCGTATCGTTGCTGATATCGCTGACGGTACGTCCGGGCACATTGTATAGTATCAGAGGCAGATCGACCGCTTCGGCTATAGTTCTGAAATGGCGATATAAACCTTCCTGTCCCGGTTTGTTGTAATAAGGTGCAACGGATAAGCCATAGTCTGCTCCCGCAGCCAGTGCGCACCGAGTCAGTTCTATGGCCTCGCGGGTGGAATTTGCACCGGTGCCTGCAATAATCGGTATGCGTCCTTGCGCTTGGTCTACGGCGGCTTTTACCAGCAAGCAATGTTCGGAAAAATCTACGGTGGGCGATTCGCCGGTAGTGCCGACAATTACGATCCCGTCCGTTTTCCGGTCGATATGCCACTCTATCAAATTACGCAGGCTTACCAAATCCAGGCCGCCGTCTTCCGACATGGGCGTGACTATCGCAACCAAACTGCCTGTGAGCATGTTATTTACCTTGTTCTGAATTAATCTGAGTTCGTTGCACGATTATCGTTTTGCTCATACGTCGTTAAAATGGAGCATAAAATACCGATGCCATAATTCTGATATTCCGTTTTCCGGATTTTCGCCTCTCTGTAACGCGCTCGTACCAGATTTGTGTCTCTGTGTTCCGGAGGTCTTGATATCAGCCGATGCAGTTTTAAGGCTGCGGCGGAAAGGCCAAGAATATAATAGTTTAACTCATAAGCCGGATAGAGAAAACTCGCTTGGCGATAGCGGAGAAATTTAACGGGCAAAATTGAAATATTGCGGCGTACTCTTTAGATGTGTAGCATCACACAATACAACCAGTAAGCAAACTATGTGCAAAGGATAGGAATGTTTCTTGGAAAACGATAGCGATTCCTTACGCCGTCAGTTAAATCTACTACTGGCCAAAGCGCGCGAAAATGAAGAAAAATTATTGAGATTCGAGCGCTTCGAACAGCAATTGATGACGACGCGTACCCTGACGCAACTGATAACGATCATGCTGAAGGATTTTCCGGCCAGATTCGATCTGGAAGTGGTCAATCTGGTGTTGCTCGACACCGAAGGCGAATGGGCGCAAGCGCTGGGCAAAGAAGGTATCGTTTCGTTAGGCGCTATGGGCCTGTTACTCGGTCGCGATGTGTCCGGGTATTCCAGGAACTATACGCAGCCGTTCAGGCCGCGTCTCGCCGCTTACCAGGCGCATCAGCACATCGCCTTGTTTGACGGCACTGTCGTACCGCTCGGTTCCATGGCCCTGTTGCCGCTGGTGCGGCAAGGCCAGATTATGGGAGGACTGCATCTGGGCAGTCGCGATAAACATCGGTTCGTCACTCACGACGGAACGTATTTTCTCGAGCGTTTGTCCGCTTTTTTTGTCATGTGTCTGGAAAATGCGCTGATTTACGACAAACTGGAACGTTTCGGCCTGATGGATGCGCTTACGCAGGTCAACAATCGGCATTATTTCAATTTGCGTCTGAAAGAAGCGGTAAGTCATACCTTGCGCCATCGTGCGCCGCTCGTGGCGATGATGTTCGACCTGGATCATTTCAAGGCCGTAAACGATCGCTGGGGGCATCAGGTTGGCGATTACGTATTGCAGCAAGTAGTGCGTATCATGCAATCGCTGTTGCGTGGCGGCGATACGTTCGCACGCTACGGCGGCGAGGAATTCGTCGCTTTGCTTCCCGACACCGATCTGAAAGTCGCTATCGATATCGCCGAGCGCATACGTCTGGCGATCGACAAGCATCGATTCAGCGTAGGCGAACCGGAATTGATCCATTTGTCCGTATCAATAGGCGTGGCACAGCTCGAAAGACGTGAGACGGAAAATAATAATGATGAAGAATTGGCGCGCGATCTGGTTGCCGCCGCCGATTCGGCTTTATATCGTGCGAAAGCGCAAGGCCGGAATCGGGTTGAATTCGATTCATGAACGACACAGTAAATCCTGCCGCGCCAACGATGCTGGCGATGGTCCGCGGTCTGGCGATGACGGAAATGCCGGCAGGGCTCTATATCCCGCCCGATGCGCTGGCGGTGTATCTGACTGCATTCGAAGGGCCTCTGGATTTGCTTTTGTATCTGATACGCCGACATCATCTGGATGTGCTGGATATCCAGATGGCTGAGCTTACCCGGCAATACATGGAATATGTAACCGCCATGCGCCGGCACAAGCTGGAACTGGCAGCCGAATATATGTTGATGGCAGTTTGGTTGATAGAAATCAAATCACGCATGTTATTGCCGCGAACCGAAACGGAAGAGGAAACGGATCAAGATAACGATCCGAGAGCCGATCTGGTTCGCCGACTGCTAGAATACGAACAGATACGGCAGGCGGCGCAGGCAATCGACGATATGCCGCGTTGCGGGCGCGATTATGCGGTAGCGTATGTCGACGACGAACCGGAAGAGATGCCCTTGCCCGGAATTCGGATAGAGGATTTATTGCGTGCATGGGAAGAATTGAAGACGCGCATACCCGTACCGGCAGCGCATTCCCTTGCGCGCAAAACGCTTTCGGTACGATCGGCCATGGAACAGATTCTGCACAGTTTGCAAGGCGATCTTTTTATTGAATTCACTACTTTGATCGCGCCTGAACAGGGTCTGGCGCATCGCGTCGTCAAGTTTCTGGCTGTGTTGGAACTGGCGCGCGAACAGAAACTGGAAATTATGCAGAATCAGCCCTTTGCACCTATTTATATGCGTTTGGCGAACGGAAATACGACTGATGGCCGAGCATGACGACGCGTTGACAATTGGGCTGAAACCCGGTGAGCTGAAACCCGGCGAGCTGAAAATAGTACTGGAGACTTTATTGTTTACCAGTACCGTTCCGGTATCGCTGAACGCAATGCGCGCGGTATTCGGCGACGATTTGAGTGTGGAGGTTTTACGGCGCAGTTTAAGCGAGCTGGGCGAAGACTGGCGCAATCGCGGGCTGGAATTGACTGCCGTGGCGGAAGGCTGGCGATTTCAGACGCGTACGCAATACCAGCCGTATGTCCGGCGGCTGAGCAGGGAAAGCCCGCCGAAATATTCGCGTGCAGTCATGGAAACCCTTACCATTATTGCTTACAAGCAACCTGTGACGCGTGGCGACATCGAAGAAATACGCGGCGTGGGAGTCAGTACGCAGATTATCCGCACTCTGGAGCAACGGGGCTGGATACAAAATTCTGGACATCGCAACGTGCCGGGCCGACCGGCATTATACGTAACAACGCCGCAATTTTTGAACGATCTCAATCTGCGCTCGATCAGCGAATTACCTCCGCTTGTCGATTCCGGCAGTCGTATTCTGCCGAATCCTGCCAACGGGGAATTATTATAGCGACCTATAGCGTCGGGGCGATTTCTTCATGACTTTCCACGGAAACGGTATAATTGCGGTTTGGTAGCACAACTGGATTAATTATGTCTATGCCCCCCATGCGCCGTCCGCGCAAGCCTGTCGAAACTAACAACGCCAAAACTCATGCTCCTCAAGTCTCAGCGGAAATTTCCGGGGATGAGGAAGCAGACGCCAGCGTTGCTGCCGGATCGCAAAAACTGCAAAAAATGCTGGCGGCGGCAGGCCTGGGATCGCGACGGGAAATGGAAACCTGGATTGCCGGCGGACGTGTAAGCGTCAATGGCGCAGTGGCCAATCTGGGCACGCGCATCGTTTCCGGGGATCGCGTGCTGGTCGATCAGCGGCCGGTAAGACTCAGCTTTGAAGTGGAATTGCCCCGCATATTGATTTATCATAAACCGGACGGCGAGATAGTCAGCCGCGACGATCCCAAGTCGCGCAAGACCGTATTCGACGAACTTCCCCGGGTGCGCAACGGCAAATGGATCGCCATCGGCAGACTGGATTTCAATACCGAGGGTTTGCTGGTTTTCACTACTCACGGCGAGCTGGCCAATCGCCTGATGCACCCGAGTTTCGAGGTCGAGCGCGAATATGCGGTACGTATCATGGGCGAACTCAGCCAGGAGCAGATGCAGCAGATGACTGCCGGTATCCAGCTCGATGACGGTCCGGCGTTTCTCGAACGCATAGCGGAACAGGGCGGCGAAGGGTCGAACCGGTGGTACAAAGTGATTATCAAAGAAGGCCGCAACCGCGAAATCCGGCGCATCTTCGAAGCGATGGGAATGATGGTGAGCCGGTTGATACGGGTACGGTTCGGTATATTGAATCTTCCGCCGCGCATCAAGCGCGGTCAGATGCTTGAACTTGAAACGGGCCAGGTCGCTGCCATTTTGAAGTGGGCGGGTTTACCGGTGCCGGTAGCGTTGCCGCAAAATCGGCCGCAGGACAGAAAGCGCTGACAGATATCTTGCTTTGAATGGCTGCAGGGCCAGACTTGAATATTAACGATTGATAAAGGTTGCGATCATGGGGGTTTGGGCGCTGGTGGCAGTTGGTACGGGAGCAGCATTCGGCGCATGGTTGCGCTGGATGTTGGGCTTGTGGCTGAACCCGCTGTTTCCGACTCTGCCGTTAGGGACGCTGGCGGCCAATCTGGGCGGCGGTTACATTATCGGTCTGGCTATGGCTTTTTTTGCTCATCAGCCCGGACTTTCGCCCGAATGGCGGTTACTGGTGATTACTGGTTTTCTGGGCGGACTCACCACTTTTTCGACCTTTTCGGCCGAAGTGTTTACGCTGCTCTCCCGTCAGCAATGGCAGTGGGGCAGTCTGGAGGTACTGGTGCATGTCGCCGGTTCCATTACCATGACCGGCCTGGGCGTTTTAACCTATAAGGCATTGAGAGGGTAGATATGTCCGAGATCTGTTTACGTTTATATACTCGCGAAGGACAACGCCGCCAAGCCCGCCTGCTGTACGATTATCTGTTGGAAAGCGCGCACAGTCTCGGTGCGACAGGTGGTACCGTATTGCGTGCCAGCGCAGGCTTCGGCCGTCACGGTATGCGCGAAGAAGTTTTTTTTGAATTGGGCGGCGAATTGCCGGTCGTCGTCGAACTGATCGTAACTCAGGCCCAGGCCGACGCGATGTTGGCGTTATGCCGGGAACAGCAATTGAGCCTGTTTTATACCTCAATGCCGGTCACGGCAGGGATTACGAACGACTGACATTTTCGGCCAGGGAGCGCACATGGATCTTACCGATGGTTTAATTCCCCAGAACTGGCAATGGATGTGGCTGGCGTTTGCAGTTGTATTGGCAAAAACTTTATGGAGTGCGCCATGGCATATGCTGAAAAAGCCGGGAATACTCAACCTGCTGCTGGGCGCATCGGTATTGGTGCTATTTTACTGGCAAGTCAGGGCGGGCGTAAAACCGGGGCTGAATCTGCATTTGCTGGGGGCGACGCTGCTTACCTTGATGTTCGGGCCGTGGTTTGCCTTGCTGGGATTGATGCTGGTATTGTTGCTCACCACTTTCTACAATGGCGCCTGGGAGGCATTTGCGGCTAACAGTTTCATTCTGGGCGTAGTTCCGGTGACGCTAAGCTGGCTGATTTATCGCGTTGCCGATAGCCGTTTAACCAATCATCTGTTTATCTATATCTTCGTGAACGCATTTCTTGGCGCGGCGCTGGCGATCATGGCGACCGGTCTCGCAGCGACCGTGTTCCTGTCTATTGCGGGCGATTATACCTGGCACGATCTCTCTCGAACCTATTTGCCCTATTATTTGCTGATGGCCTGGTCGGAGGCGCTGACTACCGGTGTGATCATGACATTGATGGTTGTGTATCGGCCTCATTGGGTGGCGACCTTTGACGACAAGATGTATATCGAAAATCGTTAGCGGCAGCTAGTTTGTCGCCGCTAGACTGAACTGCTTCGTCTTTACAATGACGTACCAGGTATCGACCACAAATGCGTAACATAATAAAAACAGACTTGATCCGGCTGCGCAGCCGCCGATAGTCGTATCAGGATCAACTCATGAATGATGCAAGCATAAATCCGCTGCGCTACTGGCAGCCGGCGGCAATAAACTATCCCGATGAGCTGCCGATTTCCGCGGTGCATGCGGATATTGCCGCAGCGCTACTGTCCAACCAGGCGATTATTGTTTGCGGCGCTACCGGCTCCGGTAAAACGACGCAATTGCCCAAAATCTGCCTGGCGGCCGGTCGCGGCCAATCAGGGCGTATCGCCTGTACGCAGCCTCGGCGCATTGCCGCGCGTACCGTCGCGTCGCGTATCGCGCAGGAACTGGGCACGCGCATCGGCGAGGGCGTTGGATATAAAGTACGTTTCAGCGATCAGGTGCGGGCCGATAGCGTCATCAAAGTCCTGACCGACGGCATGTTGCTGGCGGAGACCACGGGCAATCGCGATTTGCGCGAGTACGACACGATTATTATCGACGAAGCGCACGAGCGCAGCGTGAATATCGATTTCCTGCTCGGATATCTACGGCAATTGATGGCGCGGCGGCCCGAGCTGAAAGTGATCATTACCTCGGCCACGATCGATGCCGATCGGTTTTCCCGGCATTTTAACCATGCGCCGGTGATCGAAGTCTCCGGCCGTACGTACCCGGTGGAAATCCGCTATCGGCCGATTCTGGCGCCGGAGATGGCCGACGACGGGCAGAAAACGCGGGAACCGGATGAAGACCGGATGATATTGGCGATTACGGATGCCGTGGACGAATTGTCGGCGGCGGGCGACGGCGACGTTCTGGTGTTTTTGCCCGGCGAGCGCGAAATCCGCGAGGCGGCGGAAGCGCTGCGTAAACATCATCCGCCGCACACGGAAATTTTACCTCTGTTTGCGCGTTTGTCGGTCAAGGAGCAGGAACGGATTTTTCAGCCGACCAATGCACGACGGATTATTCTGGCGACTAACGTTGCGGAAACTTCTCTGACCGTTCCGGGCATCCGGTACGTTGTCGATACCGGTTACGCCCGGATATTGCGCTATTCGGCGCGCAATAAAGTTGATCAGCTGCTGACGGAAGCGGTGTCGCAAGCCTCGGCCAATCAGCGCTCCGGCCGTTGCGGCCGGGTGGCGGCGGGCATCTGCATCCGTTTGTATTCCGAACAGGAATATGCCGGCAGGCCGGCGTATACCGATC
>JAJYPZ010000022.1 GCA_021794855.1 Pseudomonadota bacterium
CACGACTACAATCAGCATCAGCAATATGACTTCAATCAGCAACCGTTTTTCGGCTATCGCTATCGTACCGGCAGGCTGAAGAAAACCATGGCTCTGGATCGAGCAACCGGCCATCGTTACAAGAATCACCAGCCCGAATACCCTGAGCGCGGCTCTCACCGGTATCAGGAAGTGACAGTGCATGAGGGAAGATTTACGTATCATCTTTACGAAACAGAGGTTAGTCGTGATGAATGCTTGATGCGGCAAGTGGTGATATCTTTACGGCCCAGGACGAAACCGACGATTTATTTAATCATGAAGAAAAACGGTCGTATGTACGATGTTTAACTTAATCCAGATGCAAAAACGCTTATAGACCGACATAAATCGGGTCGATGAAAAAAGCATTGCGACTATTTCGATCATGCCCGGAGCCTGCAAACGTGCCGTAAACGGCAATACATGAGTGGTTTTTACAACGGTTGATCTTAGAAGGAAGGGGACAATTCACACGCAAGAATGGTACTATTAGAAGCTGTCTTGGTATGTTTTGTATAATAATCAAGGAGATTTGTGGCGGAGAGGGTGGGATTTGAACCCACGATACGGGATTACCGTATACCTGATTTCGAGTCAGGCGCATTCGGCCACTCTGCCACCTCTCCGGAAGTCCGGCATTATAGCGTTGTAATGACAGGATTAGAAGAGCTTGCCGGTATCTATCCAGTATCTTTTAGCAATCACGGGTACGGTACATGCAATGCAAGAATGTCTGGAACGGGCTAATCCGGATCACAGAGCCGATCATTATGAGAAAAATAATCATTATTTTGTTATTGGGGTTGTCGTCCTGCAAAATGTCGCATAAACCTGCGCAGGCGCCAGTTATCTCCCCGCAAGCTGGCGAACTGGTGGTATTGACGCATAATGGACCGACTACCTATTTTGAAGGCCCGCAAGGGCTGCCCAGCGGATTCGAATACGATCTGGTCACCCTGTTTGCACAACAATACGGGTATCGCGTGCGATTTGTCGAAATGAATACCATGAACGATTTATACGATCAGCTGGTTTTGAACCAGGCGCATTTTATCGCTGCCGGAATAAGCAATGCGTCGCCACTGGATAAGGGTCTGGAGTATGGGCCGCCGTATTTAACCGTCACGCAAGAGGTCATATATAATACCGACGGCATCAAACCTGACAATTTCGATGCGTTGACTCATCTGAGCGTAGAAGTTGTCGCAGGCAGCAGCCATGTGCAGGCTTTGCGCGACGCCCGAAAAAAAGTACCGGCTTTGCATTGGACGGAAGTGCGGGCGCAATGGGACGAGGAATTGCTCGAACGGCTGGCGCGGGGCGACGTCGACGCTGTTGTGGTCGATTCCAATGAATTCGATGTGGCACGCAAATATTATCCCGAATTGGCAGTGGCTTTCGAAATTCCTCCGGCGGAACAACTGGCCTGGGTTTTTCCGGCTACTGCCGACCAGACTTTGTATAAGCAGTCACAGCAGTTTTTTATGCGGATCAAGCGCGATGGCAGTCTTAAACGGATTATCGATCGGTATTACGCTCAATCCGACCGGCTGGAAGATACCGATGTATCGGAATTTCTGGATAAAATGCGTACCGTCTTGCCGAAATTCAGGCCTTTTTTTTATAAGGCTCAGGAAGAAACCGGCCTGGATTGGCGTTTGATCGCGGCGATCAGTTATCAGGAATCGCATTGGGATCCCTACGCAACTTCTCCGACCGGCGTTCGAGGCATGATGATGCTGACTACCGATACCGCCGACAAGATGGGCGTCGGAGACAGGCTGGATCCGAAACAGAGCGTGCTCGGCGGGGCGAAATATCTGGCCATGCTGATCGAGCAGATGCCGTTGCGGATTACCGAGCCGGACCGCACCTGGATGGCGCTGGCGGCTTATAATCAGGGCCAGGGACATCTGGAAGATGCGCGGGTTCTGGCGCAGCGCCGCAAGCTGAACCCTTCAGCCTGGTGCGACGTCAAGCAGACGATGCCGCTGTTATCCGATTCGGATCAGTTTTCCCAGACCAAGCATGGATTTTGCCGCGGCGGCGAGGCGGTCGTTTTCGTGGAAAACGTCAGGACGTATTACGATATTCTGGTGAAATACGAAAACCCTTATAATCCTTTCCTGATGTATCAAAAATAGCAGCGATGCTCGTTCAACCTGAAATTACAGCCTGGATAAAAAGCGACTATGCGGCATTTCAATTCTGACGGCGGACAACCCGGAGTAGCCGACTGGCGTACTTTGCTCAAATTGCTGCCGTACCTGTGGGAATATAAATGGCGGGTAGTGATTGCCATCAGCTGTCTGATCGCGGCGAAACTGGCCGTGGTTTCCATCCCGATTATACTGAAACAGATCGTTGATCATCTGAACCACCCGCGACCCGAACTCGTTTTGCCGCTGGGACTGCTGCTTTCCTACGGCGCCTTGCGGCTGGCCAGTACTGTGTTCTCGGATCTGCGCGACATTGTGTTCGCCAAAGTCACGCAACGCGCAATACGACGGGTGGGTCTGGAAGTTTTCAGGCATCTGCACAGCCTGTCGCTGCGATTTCATCTGGAACGGCAAACCGGCGGCGTATCGCGCGACATAGAGCGCGGCGCGCGCGGCATTTCTTCGCTGATTAGCCTGACCCTGTTTTCGGTGCTGCCGACATTGGTGGAAATTACGCTGGTAGCGGGGATACTGTTCGCTAAATTCGACTGGGCGTTCGGAGCGATTACCGTTACGGTGTTGCTGGTTTATATCGCCTTGACCGTCAGCATCACCGAATGGCGCACGCATTTGCGCCGTACCATGAACGAAATGGATTCGCAGGCGAATACCAAGGCGATAGACAGCCTGCTCAATTACGAGACGGTCAAATATTTCGGCAACGAGGAATACGAGGCCGAACGCTACGACAGCAGCCTGAAAAACTGGGAAGCCGCTGCGATCAAGAATCAGGTGTCGATGGGGATACTCAATGCCGCGCAAGCGACGATCATCGCCATCGCCGTGACGGTGATGCTGACTCGCGCTTCGGCCGGCATAGTCGCTGGCAAGCTGTCGGTAGGCGATCTGGTGATGATCAACGCGTTTCTGATGCAGATGTTTATTCCCCTGAATTTCCTCGGTGTCATGTATCGCGAGGTCAAGCAGTCGCTGACCGATATCGAACGCCTGTTCAAATTGCTGCATGTAGGCCGCGAAGTCGCCGATGCGCCCGATGCCCGCGAATTGCAATTAAAAGGCGGAACGCTGCGGTTTGACAATGTGTATTTCGGTTACGAAACTAACCGTGAAATTCTGCGTGGCGTCAGCTTTACCATCCCGGCCGGGCATAACGTAGCGGTGGTGGGCACCAGCGGTGCGGGGAAATCGACGCTGGCGCGTCTGTGCTATCGTTTTTATGAAACGAATGGCGGATCGATCAGCCTCGACGGGCAGGATATTCGTAGCGTGACGCAGCAGAGCCTGCGCGCGGCGATAGGAATCGTGCCGCAGGATACGGTATTGTTTAACGACACGATTTATTACAATATCGCTTACGGCAGGCCGACTGCCAGCCGTAAGGAAATCGTCGAGGCGGCCCGGGCGGCGCATATCTTGCATTTTATCGAATCCTTGCCCGACGGATGGGAGAGTAAAGTAGGCGAGCGGGGCCTGAAACTCTCCGGCGGCGAAAAACAGCGCGTCGCCATCGCACGCACCGTACTGAAAAATCCTGCCGTATTGATACTGGACGAGGCGACTTCCGCGCTCGACAGCCAGACCGAAAAGATCATCCAGGCGGAATTAAAGGAAATCGCGCGAGGCCATACTACGCTCACTATCGCGCACCGATTGTCGACCATCGTCGACGCCGACCAGATACTGGTCATGGAACGGGGCGAAATCGTAGAGCGCGGCGCCCATCGCGAATTGCTGGCATTGCAGGGAACGTATGCCAGATTATGGGCGTTGCAGCAGGAAGAACGCGAGACAGTATTAAATACGGCACCGATTACCCCACTACTGACAGGAATGTAACAGATGAATCAAGACATTGAAAATTTGAACCGGCAATTCGGCATCGCTTCGGTTTTGAACTTTGCCGACGTAAACGGTTTGCCCGTTATTGAAATCGAGACAGCGGCGGCGACCGCGCGTATCGCGATTCAGGGCGGTCAGCTCCTTGAATGGCAGCCTGCCGGACAGCAACCGGTAATCTGGATTAGTCGTGCCGCGGTATATCAGGCAGGTAAAGGCGTGCGCGGGGGCGTGCCGGTATGCTGGCCGTGGTTCGGCGCGGGCGAGCCGGGTAAGCCTGCCCATGGTTTCGTGCGTACAAGGATGTGGCAAGTAAGAGCGACGGGGCAGGATGCGGGCGGGACATTCGCCCGTCTCGGCATCAAGGACGACGCCGACACGCACGCGATCTGGGATCATGCCTTCGATCTGGAACTGGTCGTACATGTCGGCCCAACGCTGAGCATGGAATTGATTACGTATAATACCGGCAGTGCAAGTATGCGCATTACTGAAGCACTGCATACGTATTTTCGTATCGGCGATATCGGACAGACTGAAGTGCTGGGACTGAATCAAACCGCTTATCAGGACAAGGTTAGCGGACAGGATAGTCAGGTGCAGACCGGGCCGGTCGCATTTACCGGGGAAACCGACCGGATTTATCTGGATACGCAGGCCGACTGCATCATCACGGACGAGCGTTTAGGCAGACGCATCCGGGTTGCCAAACAAGGCAGCGATACGACGGTGGTGTGGAATCCCTGGACTGAAAAGGAAAAAACCTTCGCCGATATGTCCGCCGGCGAATACCGTGACATGCTGTGCGTCGAAACCTGCAATGCGGCAAACGACGTCATTGTCCTGCAACCGGGCGAAAAACATAGTCTTCGGGCCGAACTGAGCGTGGAGTGACGGTCAGGCCGAAACCGCAGTCAGTTCGTCGGGCGGCAGCATTAACGGCGATTCGGACGATGGATTTCGGTCCATAACGCAAGGCTGCCGGTTACCCTAAACCGGCAGCCTTTTGTACGCCGTCGGGTAATATCGCATTATTCGGCAAAGTCGAGATGAAGTGTCGTCGACGCGGCCTTGGTCGTGTCCAGTATCGTTTTTGCGTGCCGGACTTCTTCAGCGGTGCCATGCGCGACCAGCAGGAATTTACTTTCCTTGATCGAGGTTTCGTATTCGATAATGCTGTTTTTGGGGATGCCGATACTGTATAAAGCGCCGCCGAGTGCACTCAATCCGCCGATCAGTGCGGTTCCTTCCAGTACGGTGACGATCCATAATACCAGCGGACCGCCGACTATGACCGGCCCGATGCCGGGAATCAGGAAAAACGCGGAACTAAACACCAGAGTCCATAAACCGCCCCAGAACGTTCCCAGTTTTCCCCAGTATTTCATGCGGTCGCCGGTATTGTAATAGCCGACGACTTGTTCGTCTGTATGGTAATCTTTGCCGACTATAGATAATTTCTGCATGTTAAAACCGGCCGTCTGAAGTGTTTTGATTGCTTCTTCGGCTTGGGTATGGGTATGGAAAACGGCTACGGCGGCATTTTTTTCTGGCATGGCGTACCTCAGTTGGTTAATGAAATATTCATCATTCACATGAATGTATCAGAAAATTTTTTAAATTCTGCGTTTTTCCGGTAGGGAATTCTGTCTGTCAAGGGTAATAATACATCGAAATTAATACGGTAAACGGCTTACGCGATGAACGGTCGGATTTTAACGTGCGTTCGGAATAGCATGTTGGTGATCAGGAAAATTAGCCCTAGTTTACTAGCTCAGGTAAAGTTTCAACAGAACAGTTGTAATCGAGTATTTCTTAACCTAATGACCATGAGAGCCTATTATGCAATCAAGCCGTGACCATACTGCTTACGTCTCTTTTCGTATCCTGTTCGGTGCAATCTGGCTGTTAAATGCCTGGTTTCATCTGAGCGATTGGTTACTGGCCTCGCATGGACAAGCATCGCAGAACTTTCTCCATGCGTTCGTTCATCCGGTGGCGCATTCGCCGGTCTGGTTGCAGCATTATTTGCTGGCAGTTATCAATACTATCACTTCGATTGGCCTTACCGCCGTCGCGACAGGAATGGTCATGGTCGATTTGTTGCTGGCTTTCTCCATGTTGCTTGGGGTTTCGGTGCGACTCTTCTGCTGGCTGGGTATCGCGTACAGTTTGTTTTGCTGGACTACGCTGGATTCGTTGGGTTATCCCTACATTGATGGCCAGACCGATCCAGGGGTATTCGTGAATTACATGCTGGCGTTCTTTTTTGTGCTTAGCGCTCAGCCGCTTGCCGACGATGGATCAGAGCGGGACAACAAAACCAATCCGGTCGATCCGTTTGCAACGGGCCGGATTCTCTTCGGGCTGTTGTGGGCGTTTGACGCTATCTTGAAATGGCAGCCGTATTTTCTCACCCATTTTATGGATCAGCTCACACAGTCCGCACACGGCCAACCGGTGTGGATAGCGACGGTTATCCAATTGGCGATTGACGCCATACGCTTTATCGGACCATTTCCAGTCGCCGTTATGGTTGCCGTTGCGGAGACGCTGATTGCCGCCAGCCTGCTTACCGGTCGCTGGCTTAAGTTATTCGTGCCGGTCGGACTGCTCTATTCCCTGGCAGTCTGGATGACGGCCGAGGGATGGGGCGGTCCCTATCATGCCGCCACCGGTGTACGCGGTAATGTGATAGGGAATGTCATTATCTACGCATTTATCTTCCTTTATTTGTGGGTTGATGTAAAACCCCTGACTGTGTGGAGCTGTACGCATCGTAAAAAGCTTAACGTAACGTGACGAATTCCTCGGCGCTGGTAGGATGGATAGCCACCGTATCGTCGAAATCCCGTTTGGTCGCGCCCATTTTGACGGCCACCGCAAATCCTTGCAGCATTTCGTCGGCGCCGTCGCCGATAACATGCAGCCCGACAATTTTTTCCTGTTCGCCAACGGTGATCAGTTTCATGGCGGTTTTAACCGGATGCTGTGAGAAAGCGTCCGCCATCGGCGTAAATCGGGTCTGATAGATTTTGACCGCGTCGCCGTGAATATTTATCGCCTCGGCTTCGGTTAAACCGATCGTACCGATGGGGGGATGACTGAAAATGACGGTCGGAATATTGCTGTAGTCCAGACGGCGTTCCGGCTGCCCGCCGAACAGGCGGTCGGCAAGACGGCGTCCTGCGGCAATCGCAACCGGTGTCAAAGCAGGGCGCGGCGTAATGTCGCCGATGGCGTAAATATGCGCGACATTCGTGTTCTGCCATTCGTCGACGGCAATATATCCGCGTTTGTCTTCCGTTATCCCAGCTGCAGAAAGATTCAATGCCATGGTATTCGGTTCGCGTCCGACAGCCCAAATCACGCTGTCGAAGTTGCCCAGTTGACCTTCTTGTTCGAATGTCAGTGTCAGCACATCGTCGTCTTGTCGAATTTCGGCGACAGAACGGTGGGTCAGAATGTCGATCCCGGCTTCCAGCATTTCGTCCATTAATGTTTCCTGCAACATGACGTCGAAACTATCGAGAAAATGTCCGCGCCGCAACAGCAGGGAAACATCGCTTCCCAGTTGTTTGAGTACTCCGGCGAGCTCGACGGCAATATAGCCGGCGCCGATTATGGCAACGCGACGCGGCTGTTTTTCCAGCTCGAAAAAACCGTCCGAAGTGATTCCCAGCCCCGCCCCCGGAATGGGAGGCACGACCGGCCGCCCGCCCGCAGCAATGATGATGTGATCGGCAGTAATCTGTTCGCCATCGACTTCGACGGTATGATCATCAATAAAATGCGCGTAGCCGCGGATCAGCTCCACCTGATTGTCAGCCAGACCGATACCGTAACGTTCATTAAGACGCTGGATATACTCATCGCGCGCCTGCTTAAGCACCGGCCAGTGAAATTTATGCTCGCCGGTGCTGATGCCGTACTCTGCCGTCTTTTTCAGGGTATGGTTGACGGCGGCCGTATTCCACATGATTTTTTTGGGTACGCAACCGACATTCACGCAGGTTCCTCCCAGCCGACCGCCCTCGATAACAGCGCATTTCACTCCATAGCGTGCAGCGCGATTGGCGGCGGCTATGCCTCCGCTACCTCCGCCTATGGTTATTAGTTCGTAATGTTTGGTCATGGCATTCCCTTAAAAGAAAACAACCGGCTTAGCCCTTACAGGCCTGGCCGATTGAAGTAGCAAGGATACAATTGACGACAGGGCGTTACGGGTTTATGCCGAAATAATGCTCAAGATCTTCCCTGCCGCCGATATGCTTGCCGCCGATAAATATTTGCGGTACCGTAGAGCGGCCAGTCGTCGCACGCAGTGTGCGGGAAGAAACGCCGGTACCTTGTCCGGTTCGGATTTCTTCGTATCTGATCCCTCGTTCGTTCAGAATTTCTTTGGCTCGCATGCAGTGCGGACAACCTTCACGGGTAAACAGAGTAACGAATTCCGGCTCTTTGGCATTCGGGTTGACGTAATGCAGCATCGTATCGGCATCCGATACGACAAACGGATCGCCGGGCTGATCGGGTTCGATAAACTGTTTTTCGATCACGCCGTCTCTGACCAGCATGGAATAACGCCAGGAGCGCTTGCCGAATCCGATATCGGATTTGTCGACCAGCATGCCCATTTTCTCGGTGAACTCGCCGTTACCGTCGGGAATAAAGCGGATATTATCGGCATTCTGATCCTTGCCCCACGCTTCCATGACGAAGACATCGTTGACCGACATGCAAACGATAGTATCGACGCCGTTTTCCTTGAATACCGGTGCCAGTTCATTGTAACGCGGTACATGACTGGAGGAGCAGGTCGGCGTATAGGCTCCAGGCAAGGAAAAAACGATCACCGTTTTATTTTTGAAAATCTCATCGGTAGTCGTCGATTTCCATTGGCTGCCTGACCGGGTATTGAATGTTACGTTGGGTACGTGTTGACCTTCGCGATTCTCGAATTTCATGGTTAGCTCCTGAATGTGGATGGTTACGGTTAAATTCCGTAGACTGAATGCGATTCGGCATCCATGAATCCATGATAAGGAAATGCAGAAGGTAAATCTAATTGAATAATGTTATGGCGTCGATAGCTTTAAACAATCATGAGCAAGCAGTTGGTTTGATCTGAAGAAACGTCGGTGCCCCGAATACGAATCGACCATGCGACCCTATCTAGTTCAATTCAGGAATATTTAACCCAGTTTTCTATCCTGAGGCCGGGATAGACGGAGAAGTCGGCTTCATTGTTGGTCACCAGCGTGATGTTCTGCGCGATCGCATGTGCTGCTATCAATTTATCCAGTGCATCATGTTTACGTTTCCTGGTTGCCAGACGAACCGAACCATAGGCAGCCGCTGCTGCGTTGTCGAATGGTAACACGGCTATATCCTCCAGCAGCGAAACCAGCGCTGTCTGGTTGCGGGTTTGATTCTCGCCGGAGCTTATTACGCCGTACTCCAGTTCCGCTAGGGTAATGGCGGATATGACGACCTCGCCTGTATGGCAATCTTCGAATCGTGCAGCCACTTCGGACGAATGGTGCTTCATCAGATAGATGCAGATATTGGTATCCAGCAGGTATCTCGGATTCACAGTGCTTCTCTATCGGTTTGCGTGTCGATATCCCTGCCTTGCGCCATTTTCGCATGGGCGAAAGGTTGCTAAGAATATGATAGTATTATTTGCTATCAGAACGATTCAGGATCGGGTTTTGAAGTGATGCGCATGTTCAAAAGTTTAAATGACAATTTGGGTATCACCTTCAAGGCTAGATGGGTGAAATTCGATTTGTCGAACGCCAGTTTGGGAATTTGCGCCCTGAGAAAGCGTCGGTAGGGGATTTTTGCATGATGGAATTATTTGCAATAGCGCTATTTT
>JAJYPZ010000023.1 GCA_021794855.1 Pseudomonadota bacterium
GAATTACATGCGCGGTCATTCGGAAAGCAATCGCAGCCAGTATGTCGGCGATGTGACCGGTTACGACAGCATAAGCGGGTTTGCGGAAATAGAAGTAAAAAACAAATTCCTCGTCGGCGACAGACTTGAAATCATCCACCCGGCGGGCAATCACACCATTGCGCTGACGCAGATGCTGGATCACCGCGGCGAACCGATACACGAAGCGCTGGGCAGCGGCTACAAGGTGAAAATCCCTCTGCAAGCCAACCTCGAACAAGCGATGGTCACCCGTTTCCTGAATACCTGACCAGATACCCGTCCCAGAACGGAAACCCTAATTCAGGGCATCCGCCTGCTGGGCGGCCAGCAAGGTATTTTCCAGCAGCATGGCCACGGTCATCGGCCCGACACCGCCGGGCACCGGCGTGATCCACGCCGCACGCTCGCAAGCGGCGGGGAATTCCACGTCGCCGAGCAAAGTCCCGTCTTCCATGCGGTTGATCCCTACATCGATAACCGTAGCGCCGGGTTTGATCCACGCACCCTTGACCAGCTCCGGTTTGCCAACGGCGACAACCAGAATATCGGCCTGAGCGACGAACTCATGCAGATTGCGGGTAAACCGATGACAGGTAGTCACGGTACAACCCGCCAGCAGCAATTCCAGACCCATCGGCCGTCCTACGTGGTTGGACGAGCCCACGACGACCGCATTCATTCCGGTCAGATCGGCATGCGCCAGAGACAGCAGGCGCATGACGCCGTAGGGCGTGCAGGAGCGCAAAGTAGGCATGCGCACCGCCAGCCGACCGATGTTATAAGGATGGAATCCGTCCACATCCTTGCGCGGATCGATACGCTCGATCACCAGGGTCGAATCGATCTGCGCCGGTAAAGGCATCTGCACCAGAATGCCGTGAACGGCATCGTCTTCATTCAATCGATCGATCAATGCCAGTAATTCCGATTGTGTCGTCGTGGCAGGCATATCGTGCAAATCCGAACGGATTCCCGCCTTGGCGCAGGCATTGCGCTTATTGCGCACATAAATCCCCGACGCCGCATCGCTGCCCACCAGCACCACCGCCAGACCCGGCTGGCTCAAACCGGCTTCGACCCGCGCGTGGACGCGCGTTTGCAAATCGGCGACTATTTGCTCGGACAGGGTTTTTCCATCTAGACACAGTGCTGGCATAATTACAGTAGAGGATACGAATCAAAGACGCTATCATCTCATTTATCCCTACCAACATTCAAGACAAGAAATCGATTGCCTCACGCAACGCTTGACTACACCGGCCGGCAAGCGTATAGTTCTGGGCTTTCGGGGCGTAGCGTAGTCTGGTAGCGCGCCTGGTTTGGGACCAGGATGTCGGGAGTTCGAATCTCTCCGCCCCGACCAAGATTTATCGGGTCGACATAGCTTCTTCTCTGTAAGGCAGTCATGGTGCCGGTGTACGAGCTGCCCGTAGCTCAACCGGATAGAGCACCAGCCTTCTAAGCTGGGGGTTACAGGTTCGATTCCTGTCGGGCAGGCCAAAAGTTTACAAGACGCAACAGTCTTCGGCGGTGGATGTAGCTCAGTTGGTAGAGTCCCGGATTGTGATTCCGGTTGTCGTGGGTTCGAGCCCCATCATTCACCCCATCCTATCATATCGCAACCCCTTCGTACTTGATCGATTTCCACAAGCTTTCGGCAAACACGTTATCCCGGCCTCATCGCCAACCTGCTCGATCAATTGGCGCTTCCCTTCTGCAATCCCGTTGAGTGAACTTCGGGCCGGGGCAGTTCGACCGGCGTGTATCTTCAATTGATGCAAGCACAGAATTCTGGCTCGTTCCGATTCTGACCGTAAAAATGCCGCCCTATTCCGGCATACAGCCATCGAGCAGCTTCGCCAGCTCGCCTGTCCTGGCTTTGCGCGAACAGCGGGCCACGTAATCCGGCGACGCACTATTTCCCCTGCCCTGCTGCACTGCCGTCAAAAATTCCATCAATTTTTCCTGTATAGCCTCAACGTCATCCAGCGGTGCAATCGTATGGATACCCGCTTCCTGCAATAATTTGGCGGTATCTCCGACCGGATCGGTCAAGGCCAGGATCGGCCTGCCTGCGCGCATGTATTCGTATAGCTTCGCAGGTATCTGGTGATTGCAGTTGGAGGCTTGCAAGATCAGCAAGCCGCCGGTAGTCAGCATTTCGGTCAAGGCTTGCCGGTACGGAATATAAGGGGCCAATTCGACAATCCCGGCTACTCCGTATTCGGCTATCATTTGCTTTAACGCAGCATCGTTTTGGGTCGCTCGCAACACGATCCGGCAAGTCTGTGCAGAAATTTTGCGGGCTTGCAACAAGGCGGCAATCGCCATAAACAGATGTACCGGATTGCGCTCCAGCGAATACACGATGCCGCTATGCAGCAAGACCACCGGTCCGGTTCGCACCGCAGGGGCCACAGGCAGCCGTTTTTCGGCATCGGTAAAACTTTCTTCATCGAACCCGTTGGAAATACAGCTGAATTTGTGGCGCGGCAAGGCCGGATAGCGTTCTCGATAAATCCGCAGGGCACCCGGCGTGGTCACTACCGCATGAGTGCAGTACTTGATGGTATTTCGCTCTATCCATTCGTGAACGCGACGCTGTAGACCTGTCATGGGCACATCTTCATCAGCCATCGGATCGCGAAAATCAGCTACCCAGGGAATTCCCGTCAACCGGTTTAAGGTCAGACCGATTAAATGCGCAGTGGCGATCGGATAGGTGGACCAGATTACGTCTGGCCGGTATTTGCGGATAATACGCAAACCTGCGGGTACGGCCCCCAGCCACCACGACGCCCACCGGTCGGGCAACGCTAATAACAACGGATATTTCCCGCGAACGGAACAATGCTTCGCCGCATCCAGGGCGAAGGGACGATAGACGCTTACAGATGCCGGAATTTCAGTCGATTGTACGTTATCGCTCATCGGAAAAGCACGCGGGTGCGCTCCCAGAATTATCGGCTGCCAGCCCGATTCCGGCAAATACTGCGAAAACTTCAGGGTACGTTGTATACCGCTACTGCCCTGCAAGGGCGGATAATGGTAAGCGATCATCAGCACCCGCTTTACCATGAATGCATCCAGTCGGCCGTCCAGTCCCTGACCTGATCACGCCAAATCTGCTGTGAAAAAGTATGGTTGGCTTCGGGCAAACGGTATTGAGTTACCGTATGTATCCGGAGGCGCCGCTGCCATGCTAACGATGATTGCACGGCATCTTCGAATTCGCGGGCGGTCAGGTCCTGCCCGCTCAGGATAAGTAATACCGGCCCATCGAACCTTTCCAGCGCCCCGAGCATCCTTTCCGGCAAAGAAAGCGAAACGGCCGCATTCTGTATTTCACTCTGTGTATTTTTCTTCAAGATCTGAACCAAAGTGCCGGAAATTCCTTTTAATGAAGTTAACAGATCAAAACGCCCTGACAAAAATTTACGCCAGAATTCACCATTACTCAGACGTTTCCAATAATAATGCTTGAGTTGCGCCTTGGCCAGACCGGCGGAGGTTCTTACCCAGGGGTTCAGCAACACCAAGCCGGCAACTCGTTTGTCCTGAGGGGCATACATCATGGCTGCGGAGGCCGCATCACATAATCCCCACAATACCAGTTCGCGCATTTGCGGCATGTGCTTGAAAAAAGTATCAGTTGCAGCGCGAATGTCATGATTTATCCGCTCGAAATCACGCTGCTCCCCAGTACTGTCGCCCATTCCGCGATAATCGAAACGTAATGACGGAATTCCGGATTGCGCCAGCCCCCGACTCAGCAAGGTAAACTGGCGATGGCTACCGGCCCGGTATTGAGGGCCGCCGACTATAAACAGTACCCCGCGCGATTGCGTTACGGCAGGCTGCGTCAATATGCCGACCAATGCTTCGCCTTCGCACGCAAATACCAGGGCGGTTTCTTCAAATTCCATGTGTCAACAACCCCGTCGTAGCATCGATTAAATCCTGGCACACGGTAATTTCCGGACTTTGCCAGAACATTTCGCCCGCGATCTGATGAGTACTCACATGCGCGCCGCGATCAATCCACGCCGTCATCACTTTTGTACTGGCTGGGGAAAACGGCTTATCCGGCTGCGCCACTTCAAACCAGTGGTAAGCCCCGCCAGCCCCGGCCAGTGCGCTCAAATTGATATCATCTACCGAAGCTGCCAGTTCGGGTGCAATTCGGTACCCGGCCACTTCCAGAATAGTGCCCGCAGCCAGTTCTTGCCGCAAATCCTTCACATTAGCTTGCGTTACGCCGCCGGACAGCATTTCGCTGGCCAGGCGCAAACGCAGGAACTGGGTCAGATATTGCTGGCCCGACAGTACAGGTTGCCACAAAATAAACCGCTGAAACGTTTCGCCGCTGGTTCGGGCATAATCCATCATCAGCGGCACCCCTAAACGCAAGCCCCACAAACTGACCGGCGCAAAAACCGTCTTTTTTAACCAGGTTACTGCCGCGGCCAGATCCTTAAGCCAGATCTGCCATCGCGCGTCTGCAAAATCCCCGTCGCTGTCTCCGCAACCGAATAAATCGATCAACAGTACCGCATATCCGGATCGCGCCAGATCAAGCGCCTGCAAGGAAACAGTACGGCGAGACCGGTTCATTTCTTCCGCGTAGGGAGGCACATACAGAACGCTGCCGCGGCAGATCCCGACAGGCGGATAATACAGACAGAATCTGCGTCCGGGTGAGGCATCCAGAAAAAACGGCTGTGGCATTGCGTGCAGGGACAGGTTCGTCATCCTGTCTTATTATCAACAAATTCGGTCAGACTGCCTAAGGTAGCGAACACATCGGCGTTGATTTCATCGTCGTCCACAGTAAAACCGAAATAGTCCTCCATTGCCGCGATCAAATGAATTACCGCCATGGAATCGAATTCGGGAATATTACCCAATAATGCGGTATCCAATTGTAAAGACTGAGCTCTTGCCCCCAATTGCAACACTTCGCCCAAAATATTTCTTACAGCATCGACTGTAGCCATACCATCCCAACCATTACTTAATAAATGCAAGCCCGATTTTATCTGACATCATTGTTTTTATCTATCGAAATTCGTGCCGGACAGGAACGTATCCCCTCTGATTCATCCAGTCAGCAATTTGCCAACTACTTAAGGAATTATCGCCTGGAAAAATTCAGTCCGATCGTGCCTGTGCCACCGCATTTCTTTAGTAATTTCTATAGTAAAATAATCCCATCGTTTGAATACCAACAAAAACCCATGACAACTTTAATCCATGAAGTAATCCTGAATACTGCACTACGCGTTCCGGACCGGGAGGCTTTGGTATACCAGCAGAACCGGCTGGATTACAGGCATCTGGCTCAAGCCACATTAAATATCGCAGGCCTGTACCTGAATCTCGGTCTCAAAAAATCGGAACGTATTGCCGTATATCTGGAAAAAAGAATCGAAGCTGTCACCGCATTATTTGGAACTTCGGCTGCAGGCGGGGTATTTGTACCCGTCAATCCTATACTCAAACCACATCAGGTAGAGCACATACTAACCGATTGCAATGTCCGTATCCTGGTGACATCCATCGATCGCCTGATCTCGCTGGCGGACATATTGCCCAATTGTCCGGATCTGCACACTGTCATTGCGATCGGTCAAGCCGACAGGCTGCCCGTCATGCCAGGCATTGCCATTATTCCCTGGCCGGACCATACAATCGATTCGGCACTCTCGCCGCATCGCGCGATCGGGCATGATATGGCGGCCATTCTGTACACTTCCGGCAGCACCGGCAGACCGAAAGGAGTCGTGCTGTCTCATTCGAATATGGTGACCGGAGCGCGCAGCGTAGTCAATTACCTGGTCAACTGCGCGAACGATCGCATCCTGGCGGTATTACCCCTCAGTTTCGATTATGGTTTAAGCCAGCTGACGACAGCTTTTTCATCCGGCGCTTGCGCGGTACTCCTGAATCATTTATTGCCCCGTGACATCATTAAAACCATAAGCAAGGAAAACATCACCGGCCTGGCCGCTGTTCCCCCCTTATGGAATCAACTGGCGCAACTGGACTGGCCGGCAGATGCCGCGACAAGCTTGCGATATTTCACCAATTCGGGCGGCGCCATGCCGAAAACCACTTTGGCGGCATTGCGAGCGCGGTTACCTAATGCCAAGCCTTATCTTATGTATGGTTTGACGGAAGCCTTTCGTTCTACTTATCTGCCTCCGGAAGAAGTCGATCGTCGCCCGGATTCAATGGGCAAGGCCATTCCCGATGCAGAAATCCTGGTAGTACGCGAAGACGGGTCAATCTGCGCGCCGGACGAACCAGGCGAACTGGTCCACAGGGGTGCGCTGGTCTCGCTGGGCTACTGGAATGACAGGGAAAAAACCGCCGAACGTTTCAGACCGGCACCACAATTAATCCAGGGACTACCTCTGCCCGAAGTGGCGGTATGGTCAGGCGATACGGTAAAAACCGATAACGAAGGTTTTTTATATTTCATCGGGCGTCGCGATGAAATGATCAAGACCTCCGGTTACCGGGTAAGCCCCACAGAAGTGGAAGAAGTTATCTATACGACCCAACTGGTCAGCGAAGTCGCGGCCATAGGCATATCACACCCTGAATTAGGGCAATGCATAGTAGCCGTGGTCAGCTTGCAGCCCGGCAAATCACTCGATACAGCAGAACTGCTGCTGGAGTGCAAGCGTCGTTTACCGAGCTATATGGTGCCTGCTCATATCCGTATTCATGCAACAACACTGCCGCGCAATCCCAATGGGAAAATCGACCGTAAAACCCTCGCTACGATACATGAGCAGGAATTTTCATTGCCCAATCCTTGTTGACAAACTCTTTTAAGGGGTCACCCCGGCCTGCCGCATCAACTGCACCATATATCGGCCAGGAATGGCGTAGGCAATGCCGGAAGGTTGGGATAACACATTTTCTTTTGTCGTTTTCACAAATACCAGGTTCACGATTCCGATCACTTCGCCCGTCTCGGGATAATATAATGGACTTCCGCTATTTCCGGGATAAGCAGTTCCATCCAGCTGAAATACCGAAAAAGGCGTTAATAATTTTTTAATCGCTTTTGAATTCAAATCGCTGGCGTGGGCTGCCGGTATCACAATAGGCGTAATACTGGACAGCGTGGCGCGATGCGTAGCGGGATACAGCCCCAGGACAATACCGATAGGAAAACCGGTAAACGCTAACGAATCTCCCTCCCGCACCGCATCGGAATTACCAAAATGCAGTGCCGGCAGCGTTTCGCCCGACATTTTCAACAAGGCAAGATCGTGTTCATGGTCTATCTTCACCACTTCCACTTTTCCGGGTTTAGCCTGTTGCCCCTTGCCTATGAATACGGTCAGGCTTTCTTTACTCTCGGGATCCAGCACGACTGAAATCACATGCGCGTTAGTGATGACATAGGAACCGTCGCCCACCACAAATCCCGTACCCATGAATTTTGTTTCCGGAAAAGGATCCGTTCTTTCCGTACCAATAGCCACTATGGATTTTTTTACTCGCTGAACTGTATCGGGAAAACTGGCTGCAGCGGCGTTATGCTGCCAGATGACACCGGCCAGCAATAAAATCATACCCCCGATAGCCGCACTGAAACTACGTACAGAATTTCTCATTTTTTATCCATTCCGATTTGAATTTAATTAAGCCGGACTAATATAATCGGGCATCCGTATTTCAAGAAACAATACAATCAAGCCGCAATTTCCTGCGCCGGTTTTGCAAAAACCCGACGCCAGCGCGTTCGCATTCGTTTAATCACCGCCCAACCCAGATACGCGATGCCATAGGTCAAACCTTTTACCGTGCGCAGATTGTATGCCGCCATCCCCCATCTTTCGCGCCGGTGGCTCATCCAGTCCTTTTTATAACCGTCGTCTCCGGTCAGGTAATCCACCTCATGCACTTTGTCCACTTCAATCACGTATTGCATCAATTTTGAAGTCAGTATCGAACCCGCAGACAATTTTGCATACTTTTCGTCATACGCCAGTTTATAAATGGCAGCAATTCCTGCATGCACGATCCACACCTGCGCCGCCACCGGCTCTCCTTCAAGGTACGCTACGCCCAGTCTGAGCCAACCCATTTCAGCGCAAAAACGGATCAAGCCCGGCATGAATCGTGGATGAGGTTCGGGCACTTTCCAGCTTGAATGGTAGACCTTTTCATAAGCAGCGATAGCGATATCCAGTTCTTCGACACGCGTATAAATCGAAATGCTGGTACTGCCGCCGGCTTCGAACTGCTTGGTTTTACGCTTTAATGTGTTTTTTAATTGCGAAGGAAAAGTCTCATAATATTCTCGATAACTGCGGCCATCTACTTTCAGATACCAGTTTCCGAAACAAAAATACGTCTGTACTAACATCCTCGACTCTTGCATGGCTTTTTTCAACCATGCGAACACGGGTTCGTCATGAGCCAGCGGGTGAAAATCGACAACATCAAACCGATGCGCATCCTTAGCTACCGCATCGGCAAGAGCCAGTAAAGCGGCCTGCTCATCGTTCTTGCGCAAAACAGGGCGAAACAGGGAGGCGTAATAATTAGCCAGCGCTTCGATCCTGTTCAGCGAATATAGCTCAGAACTCGGGGTAGTATGGCGCATCGGCAAAATCCCCAATATTCCCTGCGCATCGCTGACCACATAAATTCGCAATGAATCGCCTTCGTCCAGCCCATGCTGCGCCAGATTTCGTAACCAGGGCTGGCTAAAAAAAATGCTGAACCGTTCTTCCTCTTTAAAAAGTTCCGCACAGGTTGGCGGCAAGTCATCCAAACTCTCATATACCGTCACATTATAATGCGAAGCCATTTATTTCATTCCGTATTTGGTCATTAAATCGTATAGCGTAGGACGCGTTATCCCTAGCGCCTCTGCCGCTTTTGCAATATTACCATTGCTCCGCCCTATGGCCATGATAATGGCTTTACGTTCAGCATCTTCGCGCACTTGACGCAAATTCACAGGCATTGTTTCTTCCTGACCCGCTTCGATGGACAAATCATCGACCCCGATATGATTTCCGTCCGCCATGATCACCGCGCGCTTGATCACGTTTTCCATTTCACGCACATTGCCGGGCCAAGCATAGGTTTCAATCTTGCTCAAGGCTTCCGGATGAAATCCGCGCAGGCAACGTCCCTGCTCGCGATTGAATTTTTCAAAAAATGCGTGAGCCAACAATACTGCATCTCCGTCGCGCATGCGTAACGGGGGGATTTTTACCGTCAGCTCGCTCAGTCGATAATACAAATCCTCCCGAAAACGCCCCTGTTTAATCAAATCCTGCAAATTCTGATGCGTGGCGCAAACTACACGCACATCGACAGCGATTTCGTTTCTGCCGCCCAAACGCTCGATGACTCGCTCCTGCAAAAAACGCAACAGTTTGGCTTGCAGCGAAATGGGCAAATCGCCAATTTCATCAAGGAATAGCGTACCCCTGTGCGCGTGTTCGATACGCCCCATCGTCTGTTTTGCGGCGCCGGTGAACGCACCTTTTTCAAAACCGAATAATTCGCTTTCAAGAAGATTCTCAGGAATTGCCGCGCAATTAATGGCAACCATGCGTTGGGCTGCGCGGGAACTGAAGGCGTGCAATGCGCGCGCGATCAAT
>JAJYPZ010000024.1 GCA_021794855.1 Pseudomonadota bacterium
TTTCCATACAGAAAAAATCCCGTCTAGAAGCATCGAGCGAAAGGCCATCGACGCAACAGGTTTTTTCAGGGAAAAACGGGGCCAAAACCGCCCTGTTATGGCCTGCCTAACTTCGCATAATGTATATTATGTTAAATAACAAACAAGACATCAAAACGATTTCCTCGTTTTGCCAATCCATCAGAATAAAATAAAAAAGCACCTCAATTTATTGGGGTGCTTACATGAATCTGAATTCGCCTTTGCTTATAAACGCAATTAGTAAGTGTAGTTAGTAATTTTTAACGCCGCCATTGGGCCACCAATTTACGACATTCTCTTCCCCATTCACAAAGTTCGGTACATGTATAACGTTTATCTGTGGCAAAACATGGTTCATTACCATGCTGCAATTGCATTAACCTGATTAATTGCCCTTTGGAATGATAATCACCAGCCCCCTTAATAATTTCATGTTGGTTTGCATTTTGATTTTGTGGTTGTGGGATTCCATTCATATTCATTATCCATCTCCTTCTAAAAATTATTTAGATAATCAAAGGTCGTGTGAGACAACGACTTTAAATTGATCATCGCACAACAAGTATGTCAATTTGATGAATATATAATTTTTTCAAAATCCATAACATTACTGTTTTAAGGCATAACTGTTTTAAGGCATATAAATCGATTTAAGGTAGATATACTGAATGAGTGAATTACTCTTAATGAATCATAGATAAATATCCGGTTTATTCAATAAAAAAATGAGCATTTTAAAAAATCACAGCAGGAACTATTCTGAATATGAACTATTTCACATTATGATTTTCTCTCATCAGCATGTTTTAATTGATTAAAAATATGAACAAAACACCTGTTTCAGCCGCCGGAAATGGACAATACTTGGATATATCCACTTTGCTGAAGAAATCGGGCGGTAGCTACGCCAGGGCACTCGGCATCAAATTGACCAAGACGCCTCAGTTAGAAGTCTACAAGTGGTTTATTGCAGCTATTTTATATGGCCCTCGAATAACCGAGGATATCGCAACCCATACATGGCATGAATTCGAACGCAATAATATGCTGACGCCTCAGCGCATGGTTGACGCAGGCTGGAATAGACTGGTGGAACTACTGGACCATGGCGGATATGCGCGCTACGACTATAAAACAGCCACAAAATTACGGGACATCAATCGCGCGCTGCTTGAAGAATATGAGGGAAATCTCAATAACATGCACACTCTGGCACTCGACGCCGCGGATCTCGAACAGCGCGTCATGGCATTAGGCAAGGGTATCGGAAAAGTGACAGCTGCCATATTTCTGCGGGAATTACGCGGCAAATGGAAGAAAGCCAACCCGGCATTGTCACCTCTTGCCATCACAGCCGCACGCAAACTAGGGTATCTGCCAGGCCATATCACAACAAACCGCCAAGCCTTGGATCATTTGCAGCATTTATGGCGAGAACATGGCAAGGCAGCAGCGAGCTTTCCTGAATTAGAGGCCGCTCTGGTACGTGAAGGTTTGCGGCTGCGTCGTCATGCGAACCGGCATATCTCTCACAAGAATTGAATGATTCATCAGCAAGTTGTTGCTGCCAATTTATCAGCGATAATGTAGTATCAGGTAATGATTTTAAGTTCCGGCTTATCCACAAATTAAACATTCTCTTCAAATAAAGCATCATAAATTCAGAATTCGCATATTTTTCATATGAAAAACATTAATGATCACGTAATTGATGGCGCATGGCTGTTAAGCGTATTGGACGGATCTTTCAGTGAAATTTATTTTGTTGATTGCAAAACCAAACGCTTTATTCATGCAAATGAATCCGCTCAACAAAATCTGCAGTATACGATGGCCCAATTAGAGACTATGTCACCATTGGATCTCGCCCCGGACTTAACCGAAGCATCATTAAAGAAAATCCTCAATCCTCTGCGCGAAAGTATAACGGATCGCGTTACGTTTGAAACTGTGCATCACCGCAAGGACGGCACCACCTACCCGATCGAATTCAGGATATTCCGCTCTCCTCCGCATACCACACCTGTATTTATTGCAATTGGCAATGACATTAGCCAGCACCATGCAGCTGCAGTTGCGCTGCAACTTAGCGAATTGCGTTATCAAGCCATAGTTTCCAATATACCCGGTCTCGTTTTCCAATTTCTGCGGCATGCTGATGGTCATATCGAATTTACTTATGTCAGTGATCGCTGCGAAGATTTGCTCGATATTTCGGCATCGCAGCTTAAAACCAACCCCGAGTCATTCCTGAATTTGATTATGAGCGACGACAGGGCGAGTTATCTGGAATCAATGCTGCTCTCCGCACAACAGCTTATGACCTGGAACTGGAAAGGCAGAATCTGGATTGAAGCCTGGCAAGACATTAAATGGATTGATATTCGAGCTACACCGAGCGCCATGCCTGATGGCACGGTGGTGTGGGATGGCGTGATTACTAATATCACGCAAACCAAACTTGAAGAAATCGAAGCCAAGCGCTCAAGCGAACGTCTGGCAGAATTATCTGCTCATATTCAGCAGGTCAAGGAGCAGGAGCGGATGCGTATCGCCCGGGAAGTTCACGATGATCTCGGCGGAAATCTTACAGCCATAAAAATGGCGCTGACGCTCGTCAAACGTCGTATATCCAACAAAGATACGGCGCTAATCGAAAAAGTAAATTATATAGACACCCTTGCTGACCGCACCATCGAATCAGTACATCGCATTGCCGGCGATTTGCGCCCCAGCATACTGGATTTCGGCATCGTCGCAGCCATTGAGTGGCAATCTCATGAATTTGAACGCCAAATGGGTATCCCCTGCCGGTTTTCCAGTACTGATGAAGATATAGAACTTAATGCAGACCAGGCCACTGCCCTCTTCCGCGTTTTTCAGGAAGCATTAACCAATATCAGCAAACATGCTCATGCAACTCGAGTGGATGTAAATCTGAAGCGAACCAAAAATGGCATTACTTTAGATATTGCAGACAATGGCCGAGGTATGGAACAATCTGATAGACTCAAACCTCATTCATTCGGCATACGCGGCATGATGGAACGAGTAGGTTCATTAGGTGGTAAATTATCGATTACTGCCAGCCCGAGCGCTGGGAGCTTAATCACAATTCAAATTCCGTTAAATTAAAGCAATCATGACCTCACAAAAAGTAATACGTGTATTTATTGTCGACGATCACGCCATTGTGCGCGAAGGGCTCAAGCAAATTCTGGCGGACACACCGGATCTCGTTGTTGCCGGCGATGCAGAAACCGGACATGAAGCAATAAAACTGGCGCGGCAAGGTAAATACGATATTTTATTATTGGATATTTCCATGCCGGACCGTAGCGGCATTGAGGTCTTAAAGCAAATTAAAAAAGAAGCGCCGGATATTGCAGTACTGATGTTATCCATGCATCGTGAGGATCAGTATGCCATCCGTTCCCTTAAAGCAGGTGCGGCTGGTTATTTGAACAAGCAGAGCGCCCCGGCTGAACTGGTCGTGGCGATCCGCGAGGTGATCGCAGGACGCAAATACATAAGCAACGCATTAGCGCAGGAACTGGCTAACCAGGTAGGCGGCAACCACCAGACTGCACTGCATGAAACCTTGTCCGATCGCGAATATCAGACCATGACCATGATCGCCTCCGGAAAATGCGTCAGCGATATCGCTACCGAATTAAATCTTTCGGTTAAAACCGTCAGCATGTACCGGGCCCGGTTACTGCAAAAGATGAAATTGAAGAATAATGCGGAATTAATGCATTACGCAATGAAAAACAAGCTTGTGGAATAAACATAACAAATTGTTTTTTAATATACTTTTTATATATTTAAGCATGATTATTTCATAATCGGAAAGTAATCCATTTTTGTGCCGCTAATCGGCTGATTGCCTTTTCATGCACGGCGTATCATGATCCTAATTGGAATTGATATCCGTGCACAACAGAGCGCGATCATGAAAAACACACCTGAAAATGAAATTCCGCAAAACCCTGCAGAAATCGCTCGAGAGGCTTTTCGCCGTCTTGCCATGCAGCGTATCGCGCCTACTCCAGATGCATACCGCACTGTTTACAATGAAATTGCAGGCATCTCTGAGTCGGTAAGCGCCGAACATATCCTGACAAGTTTTGCAGCACAGCTCTCGCAGTTAACGGGCGAAGTCTCGATTTTCGGCAAACGCTTGCGCCGGGCAGCCGAAGCCCATGATTGGCAGGATTACAATAGCGGCTTGACTGCATTAATTGAAGAACAATTAAAATCGCATGTCAGCGCCACACCGGGCAATTCTATTCAAGCTGTCTCTGTAGATGGACAAAACACCCAATTATTGCGTGAACTTTTAACCCGCACTTTAACGTTTGCGGTTGCCTCGTTATTATCCAACATTCCAGAACTCGCAGAAGAATCAGCAACGCTGGGTAACGCGATCAGAGATGCTCGCACCGACGAAGAATTAGCCGAGCTAGGCAAACGCTTAAAACAGCTCTGCTTCCGCATCGAGTTAAAAAGCGGAGATATTGCCGAACAGCAGGATTTGCTTCTGCGTTTATTCAGGTTACTGCTCGATAACATAAGTTATTTGCTGGACGATGACAGCTGGTTACGCGGGCAAATTGATGTAGTGCAAAATCTGATATCCGGCCCCATCAATCATCGTTCACTCGAAGATGCGACCCAAGGCCTCAAAGAAATCATCTATAAGCAAGGCACGCTGAAAGACAGCTTGTCAGAAGCCAAGATCACTGTCAAAAACATGATCACGATCTTTATCGACCGACTCGGCGCAATTGCGACCAGTACCGGCGATTACCACGGCAAGATAGATTCTTACACGCATAAAATCGCCAAAGCCCAGCATATTAGCGAATTGAATACCATCCTCGATGACGTGATGCGCGACACACGCTCCATCCAGGCCGAAGCATTACAATCCAGAGATCAGATGCTGGCTGCGCGCCAGGAAGCACAGGCCGCTGAAGCACGTATCCATGCGCTGGAAACCGAACTCGCCGAAATCAGCGCACTCGCCAGCCATGACCAGCTCACCAAAAGCCTTAACCGCCGCGGACTGGACGAAGTGTTCGAACGCGAACAGTCCCGTGCAGACCGCCATGGAACTGCGCTTAGCGTTGCGATGCTGGATATCGATGACTTTAAAAAAATAAATGATATTTACGGGCATGAGGCAGGCGATGAGGCATTGATTCATGTGGTGCGCATCATCAAGGAAACCCTCCGCTCCATGGATGTAATCGGCCGGTTTGGTGGTGAAGAGTTTGTCGTTGTATTGCCTGATACACCTGCCAATGAAGGGGTAGCCGTCATCGCGCGGTTACAGAAGGAATTAACCAAACGCATTTTCATGCATAACAATCAAAAACTGTTTGTTACATTCAGTGCCGGGCTGGCGGCACGGAATGCCGGTGAGAACCTGCTGGATACCATTAAACGCGCAGATATCGCCATGTACAAAGCCAAAAAATTAGGCAAGAACCGCGTTATAGCCGCTGATTGAAGCCATTTATTTTTATAAAAAACAGTGCTCCAATATTGCATTGTGGCGGCTCCATTTTCAGTATGCGATAGCATGAATGCAATGCTGCTTACTTGCAGAAACCATCAAATTATCCTATACCTAATTCATTTCGATGAAAGCCGGATACAGGGCTAAATTTACAGCTTTAGATGCCGATATAAATATTACAACAAATGCAACCAGCAACAGCCTGCACACTACTGGCGAATTTACTTAATCAGCTAAGGAAATAATCATGTTTGGCACAGCACATAAAGGCGCAAACGCCTATGCAAAAGTAGATATCGAGACAGGCGTACTGGCAGCCACACCGCACAAATTGATTGTTATGCTGTTTGATGGTGCAAAGATGGCGGTAGACCGCGCCTATCTGCATATTCAAAACAAGGAAACCGCAGCCAAAGGTCAAGCCATTTCGCATGCGATATCCATTATCAATGACGGTTTACGGGCAAGCCTGAATAAACAGGTCGGCGGCGAAATAGCATTAAATTTGGATGCGCTTTATGAATATATGTGCAATCGCCTATTTGAAGCCAATCTGAAAAACGACCTTGCCATATTAAGCGAAATAAACGGGTTAATCATTGAATTACGCGATGCATGGCTAGCCATTGAAAATACCCCTGGGGCGTCCATACCGAAACCTGCCGCTGAGCATAATGATCCGCTAGCTCACCGTGTTACATCTTTTGCAAGGGCTTAAACCATGAATAGCGAAGAAGTAATTAGTCTATACGAATCGGTCGCTCAAATTACTAAACAAATGCTAGCCGCCGCACGCCAAAGCGATTGGGATCATCTCGCGACCCTGGAATCGCATTGCGCAGGTCATGTTCATACCCTGCAAGCTGGCGAAGCACCGGTTAAACTGAGCGACGAACTCCGCAGTCGCAAGGTGGCTGTCATCAAACAGATTCTGGCTGATGATCGCGAAATCCGTCATATTACCGAGCCGTGGATGGCACATCTGTCGGAACTGATAAACAGCAATCAGACAGAGCGCAAACTCTCCATTGCCTATGGTAATCATCAAGTGCGCTAATCATGTTATTTCCCCGGCCAGAACCCACAGGCACACGGCCGGTAACGCTTATCCAAGCGTTATTACCCACCTCACCTCTGGGAGATCTGCGGGAAGAAATACTGCATCGGCTGACTCAGATTAAACTGGGGCAGCAATTAGAAGCCGATGTTCAAGCCAAACTAAGCGATGGCAGCTTTCTGGTTAAAATCGCAGATGCAACCACTCGTATGAATTTACCTTCCTCTACCAACATAGGGGATAAAGTTGCGCTGACCTTAATCGGCAAGGAACCGCGCCCCACTTTTCTGCTTAACAGTGATGCAATGCTGCCCCATGAGATCAGCAGCACTACCTCGTTAAGCACTACCGCAAAATTGATTGATACACTGTTGCATAATGCTCTCTCCGGCCAGCAAGTGGAACCTGCTGTCATTGGTAAGGCACCGATCATCCATCAAGCCGGCCTTCCTGCACCGCAATTGGCAAATGCATTAGAGCAGACACTCACCAAAACCGGTGTGTTCTATGAATCCCATTTGAATGAATGGGTAAATGGCCAACGCACCCTGACCGACATCAAACAGGAACCGCAAGCTCAGCAAACCAGTCAAATTAATGTGGTTATGGATACTAAACCGCTGACTTCTCAGGCAGAAACAGCAAATCAGACGCTAAATCAATTAGTCAGTCAACAATTGCAAACGCTCGAACAGAATCGCATCATCTGGCAAGGGGAAGTTTGGCCGGGACAAACCATGCGCTGGGAAGTAAGCGAGGACACTTCTGAATCGGTGAGCGAGCAGATCCAGGCATCATGGCGCAGCGAAGTCCGTTTCGAGATGCCGCAATTAGGCGTGATTACAGCGACTTTGCGGCTGACGGGTGAACACTTAACCCTACAGATCCATACAGATACCGCCTTGGCAGCAGCGCAGTTGCAAGCGCAGGGAAACGAGCTTGGCGATGCGCTCGCGGCAGCAGGCATACCTCTGGATGGTTTACGGGTGAAAATAAATGAATAAGCCAACGCCATCCGCCGTAGCATTAGCCTACCAGACTGGGGACGCCGCCCCAAAGATTGTCGCAAAAGGCAAAGGGTTAATCGCTGAAGAAATCATTGCACGCGCCAAAGCGCATGGCGTTTTTGTGCATGAATCCAAAGAGTTGGTCGCGTTGTTAATGCAAGTCGATTTGGATCAAAATATTCCGCCTGCACTCTATCGGGCAGTAGCCGAATTATTGGCATGGTTATACCGTATCGAGAACGGACAAAAAACCCCGCTTAATGACTCGTCTCCGCTATAATAATCAAATATTTTCCTGAATTAATGATTAGACCCATGCCGCTTACCCAACCTGAACTTGGTACCGAAAATCAAAGTCTCTATCAAGTTCATTCACGCCGTGAAATCATAAGTTTGTTGCAGGGCATTCAGAACCAGCGTCAGTTAATTACCATGATAATCAATGACGGCGCAGAAGTAGTGGTCACATCCATTCTTGATATCGATGATAAAAAGAATATAGTGTATATCGACTGCGCCCCCAACCCATTGATCAACCAGCGTATTCTTGAATCAGATGATATTGAATTCGAGTCTGCTCTGGATAGAGTTCACATTTCATTTTCCGCATCTGAGGTTAGCAACTGTACTCAGGATGGGCAGCCTGCACTCTGCATTGCTGTTCCTAAGGTTCTGATTCGCCTCCAGCGACGCGAATATTTCCGCGTCAATACGCCGGTCGGCCAGCCAGTCTATTGCAAAATACCATTAGATACAGGCGATTATGCCGTTTCCGTCGTGGACATTAGCGGCGGCGGCATCGCTCTTCTGGATGAAAAACGCGTTCTGGATACGAAGATTGGCTATGAATATCCGAACTGCCAGATCGACCTCCCTGAAAACGGATCAATCAAGGTTACCTTGCGAGTTCGCAACATACAGGATTTCAGCCTTGCGAATGGCAAAACCAATCGGCGGCTGGGGTGTGAGTATGTCAATATGGCACCAGCCATGCTGACGATGGTACAACGTTACATTATGCACCTTGAGCGTGAACGCAATGCTCGAATGCATGGTATGGGATAAGAGAACCGGAATCCGCGCTTGCCTATCAATCGTCCACTCACCGTTCTGCAAATTCTCCCCGCATTACATGCGGGCGGTGTTGAACGCGGCACACTGGAAATTGCCCGGCATCTTGTGCAGAACGGACATCGTTCACTTGTAATGTCTGGCGGTGGCCGCATGGTGCCGCAACTCGAATCTGAGGGCTCCACGCATATCAACTGGAACATCGGTAAAAAATCCTTACTGACATTACGCCTTGTGCCGCAATTGCGACGGTTTATGATTGAACACCGGGTTGATATCATTCATCTGCGTTCGCGCATGCCCGCATGGATAGGTTACCTTGCCTGGCGCAAAATGGACCCCGCAACGCGTCCGAAGCTCGTCACCACGGTACACGGCGCCTATACGGTAAATGCCTATAGCGCAGTCATGACCAAAGGTGAACGGGTGATTGCAGTTTCCAAAACTATCCATGACTACATCCTGACCTATTATCCCCAGGTTTCCCCCTCTCGTATCCGTCTCATCTATCGAGGCGTCGACCCGCTGGAATTTCCTCGCGGATATCAACCGGATAGCACATGGCTAACAAAATGGCGCAATGATTATCCGCACCTGGCTGGTAAAATAATCATTACATTACCAGGCCGAATCACGCGCTGGAAAGGACAACTCGATTTCATTCAGCTGATTTCCCGTCTAAAGCATGCAGGTATCAATGTACACGGCTTGCTCGCGGGTGAAGCGGATCCCAGGAAAACGGCTTTTCTGCAGGAACTGAAAACACAAATCAGCGCTTTAAATCTTGACCAGGATATCAGCTTGATTGGCCACCGCACCGATCTGAAAGAAGTCATGGCAGTGTCCGATC
>JAJYPZ010000025.1 GCA_021794855.1 Pseudomonadota bacterium
GGAAGCGCGATCCGTGACGCTGGTTTTCGCAGATGGAGCGGCCATCTCGTTTTCGGGCTGCGTTTGACGTCGCGTTTTCGCTGCCGGGAAAGATTGACCGGGAACGGAAGATGAACGATTATTGGCTGTTCCCGCGGTTACGGCGGGAGATACGACAAGATTGCCGTTATTGGGAGCGCCGCCGGCAGTTTTCATATTAGGCGGGTCGAGCAGAATGGTGTATTCGCGCAACATCTTGCCGTTTCCCCAGTCGAGCTCGACAAGCATATCTATGAAGGGATCATTGACCGGGGTATCGGAAGTCAGTTTTAATACCAGGCTTCCGTCAGGTTTTTTATCGAGCGCAAACTGGATATGCGTTATCGTACTATTTAATTCGAGATTGGCTTTTCTGAACGCATCGGGACTGGCTAACCGCGCATGCAGGTTGGATAGCTCTGCCGGATCTGTGGCAATAACATCGATTTTCGCTTTCAATGGCTGGCCCAAGGCGGACTCAACCGATAATTTCCCCAAACCCGCACTATGTGCTGCTGCCGCTTGCGCCATCAGCGCCACAGCAATCGACATGCTCGCCACAATTTTCTTTTTATACATTATACCGACCCCTCTGTTTCGATAGCCTATCAGGTTTTTCTATTATTCCGCCCGGATTTCCGTCACTTACGCAAACAGCACAACTTTTCCTGTCTTTGACATGCAGGATATAAACCGCCACCAACCCCTTTAAACCCTTTTTGCCGGCAATAATAAAATCCGGGAATACACGATGTTTTCTGTCCGCAGGATATGGGTACATCAAGACCAAATAAATTACTCAGCCAGTCTATTGTTTATCAAATCACCAAGTTGCAGCAAAATCTTAAAGAAAATACGTCTAGAGTATACGAAATTTTATGTTTTGCAAGGTTAAAATAACAGGTATTTCTTTTAGGCAAGCGCATAGCCGGTTAAATCGCCAAGCCGGAAATATATTACCGGGCTGCACACCTCGACCATTCATCGCTCATTCAGCAAAATACGCAACATGCGTCGCAACGGTTCGGCAGCGCCCCACAGCAATTGATCGCCCACGGTAAAAGCGGAAAGATAATCATCCCCCATATACAATTTGCGCAAACGTCCTACCGGGACTGCCAGGGTTCCGGTAACTGCAGCCGGGGTGAGCGCCTGTACGCTCGCATCGCGTTCATTGGGTACCACCTTTACCCATTCGTTATGCGCCGCAATTATCGCTTCGATATCCGCGAGCGGCACGTTCCGCCTGAGCTTGATCGTCAGTGCCTGACTATGGCAGCGCATTGCGCCGACCCGCACGCACAAGCCGTCGATGTTGACTGGCTCAACGGTTCCCAATATTTTATTTGTTTCGGCGCGCGCTTTCCATTCCTCCTTGCTTTGCCCGTTCCCCAAATCTTTATCTATCCAGGGTATGAGACTGCCTGCCAGCGGCACGCCGAAATTCGCGACCGGAAAATCTTTATCGCGCAATATTGCAGCAGTTTCGCGATCGATATCCAGTATCGCCGATGCCGGATCTGCGAGCAGCTTTTGCCCGCTGCCGTACATGGCTCCCATTTGCGTCAGCAACTCGCGCATATTCTGCGCTCCGGCGCCGGACGCCGCCTGATACGTCATCGAAGAAATCCATTCGACCAGATTTTCCCGAAACAGCCCGCCCAGCGCCATCAACATCAACGAAACGGTACAGTTACCGCCGATATAATCTTTAACGCCCGCAGCGAGGGCTTCTTTAATGACGGAATGATTAACGGGGTCGAGAATTATGACGCTCCCGGTTTCCATCCGCAGAGTAGATGCCGCATCGATCCAGTAACCTTTCCAGCCGGCGGCGCGCAACGGCCCGAACACAGTTGCCGTATAATCGCCGCCCTGCGTGGAAATAATCGCATCCATGCTTTTAAGCGCAGCGATATCGTGCGCGTCTTTCAACACATCGATATCGCGTCCTATTGCCGGCGGCAATCCGCCGACCTGCGAGGTACTGAAAAAAACGGGCTCGAACAAATCGAAATCGTGTTCTTCACGCATCCGCTGCATCAATACCGATCCGACCATACCGCGCCAACCTACCAGACCTACTCGCATCATTTGCTCACCTTTACGCCTGATTTACCAAGCGCGTATTCTCCGATAATTCGTATATCGCCAGGAATTTTCCGAATCAGCTCTGCTTGCGCCGATTATAAAGCGGCAACGACGGCATCGCCCATGGCCGCACATCCAACCAGTTTCGTTCCTGCCGTGTGGATATCCGCCGTACGCAACCCTGATGAAATGGTTTTCTTTACGGCATTTTCAATCCGGTCCGCCAGCGCATCGTGGCCGAAGGTATAACGCAGCATCATCGCCGCGGACAAAATGGTCGCGAGCGGATTCGCAACATCTTTGCCTGCAATATCCGGCGCCGAACCGTGGATGGGTTCGTACATGCCTTTACGGTTCTGGTCCAGCGAAGCCGAACCTAGCATGCCTATCGAACCGGTCAGCATCGACGCTTCGTCCGACAAAATATCACCGAAGATATTCCCCGTCAAAATTACGTCGAACTGCTTCGGATTACGAACCAGTTGCATGGCCGCGTTATCGACGTACATATGCGACAATTCGACTTCGGGGTATTGTTTTGCGGTTTCGATCACGACTTCGCGCCATAATTCACTGGTTTCAAGCACGTTGGCTTTTTCGACCGAACATAATTTCTTGTTGCGTTTCATGGCAATCTGAAAACCGATATGAGCGACGCGCCGCACTTCCGATTCCGCATAGCGCATAGTATTGTAGCCTTCGCGTTCGCCGTCGGCGTTGACGTGTATTCCGCGCGGCTGGCCGAAATACAGGTCACCGGTTAATTCCCGCACTATCATCAGATCCAGCCCCGATACGACCTCGGCTTTGAGACTGGAAGCATCAGCCAGCTCGGGATATAGTTGCGCAGGACGCAGATTGGCAAACAGATTCAGCTCTTTGCGTATCCGCAGCAGGCCTTGTTCCGGACGCATTGGTCGCGGTAAAGCATCGTATTGATATCCGCCCACCGCACCCAGCAGTATCGCATCGGCAGCACGGGCGAGATCAAGGGTCGCCGCTGGCAGCGGGTCGCCCGCTTCGTCGTAGCCCGCGCCGCCGATTGCGGCGTACTGGAGCTCTATTTCCAGTCCCTTGCCGGATACGGCCTGCAACACTTTCACTGCTTGCCCGATGACTTCCGGGCCTATCCCGTCGCCGGGTAACACCGCTATTTTCATGCCTGTTCTTTCTACTCGTTCGCTAAATGGTACGGATAATCGATCTGAATATTCCGGCTCGCCAGATACGTCGCGCTTGTTAATTAAAACAGCCAGGGAGCGCTTTTTTGCCGTTGCGTTTCGTAAGCCTGGATACGATCGACATGCTGTAATGTCAGGCCGATATCGTCCAGTCCCTGCATCAGACAATATTTGCGATGCGCATCGACCGAAAATACGAATTCTTCGCCAGTGGGAGTACTCACTATCTGCCGCGACAAATCGATTTTCAGCCGGTACCCCTCTTGTGTCCGGACATCGGCAAACAACCGGTCGATGGTAGCTGCATCCAGCACTACAGGCAACAGCCCGTTTTTAAAACAGTTATTGTAAAAAATATCAGCAAAACTCGGCGCTACAATCGCGCGGATGCCGAAATCTTCCAGTGCCCACGGCGCATGTTCGCGACTGGAACCGCAGCCGAAATTTTCTCGCGCCAGCAATACCTGCGCATCCTGATAGCGTGCCTGATTGAGTACGAATTCCGGATTCAGCGGCCGCGCGCTGCAATCCTGTCCCGGTTCGCCGTGATCCAGATACCGCCATTCGTCGAACAGATTGGGCCCAAATCCGCTGCGCTGTATGGATTTCAGAAACTGCTTGGGAATAATCGCATCGGTATCGACATTGGCGCGATCAAGCGGTGCCACCAGACCTTCCAGCAATGTAAATGCACGCATTATTTATCCGCTTTCCTTTGTATGGAACTTCCGACCTGCTGTAAATCCTCGCCAAAACCTTGCATGGTATGACAACCGGACAAATTCACCATGACTAGCGCCGTCGCCAGCAACATCAAAATACGCATTTTATTCCCCTCAATACTCACGAACGTCTACAAAATGTCCAGCCAGAGCCGCCGCAGCTGCCATGGCCGGGCTGACCAGATGCGTACGCCCCCCCTGTCCCTGCCGCCCTTCGAAGTTACGATTCGATGTCGAGGCGCATCGCTCGCCGGGTTCGAGCTTGTCGGCATTCATCGCCAGACACATCGAACAGCCGGGATCGCGCCATTCAAAACCAGCCGCCATAAATAATTTATCCAGACCTTCCTCTTCAGCCTGGCGCTTGACCAGTCCAGAACCGGGTACCACCATCGCCAGTTTGACATTAGCTGCCTTGGTCCTGCCTTTGATTACGGCCGCAGCCGCACGCAAATCCTCTATACGCGAATTGGTACAGGAACCGATAAATACCTTGTCGACAGCAATATCTATAAGCCGGGTATTTGCAGCCAACCCCATGTAAGTAAGGGCTCGCTGCCAATCCTTTTGCTTGCCATCGCCCGCCTGCGCAGGATCAGGGATACTAGCGGTCACTGCCACCACCATTTCTGGCGAAGTGCCCCAAGTCACCTGCGGTGCGATTACAGCCGCATCCAGCGTCACTTCATAATCGAACACGGCATCCGCATCGGAAACCAGCGTGCGCCACCAGTTCTCCGCCTGATCCCACATTTCCCCTGTCGGCGCAGCAGGTCGACCGCGGACATATTCCAGCGTTTTTTCGTCCACTGCGACGATCCCGGAACGCGCTCCTGCTTCGATAGCCATATTGCAGAGCGTCATTCGGCCTTCCATCGACAAACCGCGGATCGCCGAACCGGCGAATTCGATGGCGTAGCCGGTGCCGCCAGCGGTGCCTATGACACCGATAATCGCCAGCGCCACATCTTTAGCCGTGACCCCCGCCCCCAGCTCGCCTTCAACCGATACGCGCATCGACTTCGCTTTTCTGGTAACCAGGCATTGGGTCGCCAGTACATGCTCGACTTCGGACGTGCCTATTCCGAATGCCAGTGCGCCGAACGCGCCGTGCGTACTGGTGTGCGAATCGCCGCAGACTACCGTCATGCCCGGCAGCGTATAGCCTTGCTCAGGCCCGATGACATGCACTATGCCTTGACGCACATCGTCCATTTTGAACTCGACTATACCGAATTCCGCGCAATTTTTATCCAGCGTTTCTACCTGCAAACGCGAAACGGGATCGACTATGCCCTCCGACCGGTGCGTAGTTGGCACGTTATGGTCCGGTACGGCCACCGTAGACGAAATGCGCCAGGGCTTGCGCCCGGCCAGCCGCAAGCCCTCGAAAGCCTGCGGACTGGTCACTTCGTGCACCAGATGCCGGTCGATATACAGCAATGCAGCCCCATCGTCCTCGGCATGAACCAGATGCGCATGCCAAAGTTTATCGTACAAGGTTTGTGCGCTCATGACTTTAACCTAATTCACCAATCGAACCGAAAATTATACACAATGCAGGAAAATATAATAAATATTCCCGCAGGAAATTCATCATTTTAATTTTTGCGCTGCCAATGAGGGAAATATTGCCGGAATTTTAAAATCTTAGGTTTGATAATATGAAAACAGTAAGCTTGATCCGGATGAAGGCTGAAATAATGCTGATGCTCCGCTTCGGCGGGGTAAAACGTTGCGGCCGGTACGACTTCGGTCACGATATCCTCATCCAGCCCCGCTTGCGCGTGAGCAATCACTTTCATTGCGACAGCCTGCTGTTCGATGTTGTGATAAAAAATTGCCGATCGATACTGCGATCCGCGATCGTTTCCCTGCCGATTGAGCGTAGTCGGATCATGTATGGCGAAAAATATTTCCAGCAATTGCGCATATTCGATCACGGCAGGATCGAAATGCAATTCGACGACTTCAGCGTGTCCGGTCTGCCCGGAACAGACCGAGACGTAGTCGGGATTCGGCATGGAGCCGCCCATATAACCCGAAATCACTGAGTTTACGCCTTGCACCGATTCATATACTGCTTCCAGGCACCAGAAGCAACCGCCGGCCAAGGTCGCTATCGAACGCGGCGAATTCTTCTCTATCATAGTCCGTCCCTCGCCAACATATACCAAATACAAAAAAACAGGTTAAAATATCATTTTCCACTCAGATAATAAAGGAAGCAGGCATGTCAGGACATTTCCCTTTCAGCGGCAATACCAACCGCGTAAGCGTATTCGGTTTTTACGATCGTTACAATCTGAATCAAAGCCTGCAGGAAAAATATTACAAGTGGTGGTACGACTGGGCGAAAAATTTCGTCATGAACGATCCGGATCTGAAAGCCACCAAGGGACGCGAATTCGAAAACTTTCCCTACGGCCAGCATTCTCATGTCGATTTCCATTTGCATCAAGGCGCTTGGACTACGACTTTGATCGATCTGGGTGGCTTCATTAAAGGTACATTGTTCGGCAAAATGAATGATGATGCCATGCATAAACTCGATGAAGAACACCATGAGTTCCTGCATAATCTCGCCAAGGAAGCCGAAAAAAATCCGCGTCCGGAAAGTCCGGACATAGGCTATTTCCGTCATTTCTGATTTGAATGCTCAACAGCGCCGCGAAATTTTCATTCGTTTCGCGGCAGGCAACCCAACTCCAACCACCGAACTTCAATTCCACAGCACTTTCGAATTGCTCGTCGCCGTGATTCTGTCCGCTCAGGCTACCGACAAAAGCGTTAACCGGGTCACTGCCAATCTGTTTCGTAAAGCCGATACGCCTGCAGGGTTTCTCAAGCTTGGTCTGACTGAATTGGAACAGGCCATACAAAGTATAGGGCTATATAAAAGCAAGGCGCGGCATCTGCTTGCGACCTGCGAAATCCTGGTTTCGCGATACGCCGGCCAAGTGCCCGACAATCGCGCCGCGCTGGAAGAGTTGCCCGGCGTAGGCCGTAAAACGGCTAACGTCGTACTCAATACCGCTTTCAACACAGCAGTTATCGCGGTCGATACCCATATTTTTCGCGTCGCGAACCGAACCGGACTCGCCCCTGGCAAAACGGTGCTGGAAGTCGAACGCAAATTAATGAAAGCCGTCCCCAAGGAATATCGGCTTCATGCGCATCATTGGCTAATCTTGCACGGACGATATACCTGTAAAGCGCGTAAGCCCGATTGCCCGCAATGCATAATCGCCGATTTATGTTCATATCGGGATAAAACGTCAAATATATGATAGCAACCGGTCTTGCTACCGGCGTTATCGCCGACCCCAATCTGGCCGCCCAGGCCGTTGCAATGGCGATGAAACGCCTTAATATCAGTCATGCCAACAGCGTACTGCTGTTTCTGAGCGACGCTTTTGCCCGCGACCCGCAACCGGCGTTGCTTGCCGCATCGCGCCAAAGCCAGTGCATGCAAATTACAGGTTGCAGCGCGCAAGGCATATTCACCGAACAGGACTGGGTGCTCGATGCGCCGGCAGCGGCAGCCATGGTATTTGGTGGCGAGCTGAGTCTCTGTACCGCACATTCTCCAGAGCCGGACGATTTGATACTTGCTCTTGCCACGCCTAATGCTGCGAACCGCCAATGGATAGATGCCCCCGGTCAACGCATAGGCGGAATCTCCGGCGATGCCACCGGACACGGTCCCTATCAGATATGGAGCAACGGCAAAGTCAATCCGGCGGGAAAATGCGAGCTTTATCTGCAAGGCAGCGTCGGAGCCATCGGCGTTTCTCACGGAATACGCGCACTCACTGCTCCCATGCTGGTTACCGCCAGCAACGGTTTTGACATGATCAGTCTCAATGGACAACCCGCACTCAATCTTCTTGAGCGTGAATTACCGCTGGAAGTTCGGGAAATGGATCACATTCCCCTGCATTTGATTATGGCGGCCGAAATCATAGGCATTCCCGATAATGCGCTGGCGGAAGGCCGTTACCGCTTGATTCCCATCGTCGCCGCCAATCCGGACGACCGGTCGGTCACGCTCGCCTTTCATCTGGAAGAAGGGAAACACATGTTCTGGGCGTTGCGGCAGCCATTGGCGGCCGAACGCAATATGCGCGTCAGTCTGGACAGGACCGAACAACGACTTGGAAGCCGCCCCGACTTTGCCGTTCTGGCCAGTTCTTCCGCGCGCGGCCCGGTTTTTTACGGCGGCCAGGACCGCGATTTATTGATTATTGCGCAACTTTATCCGGAAATGCCGTTCATAGGCTTTTACGGCGATGGAGAAATTGCCTGCATCGACGATTCCAACCAGTTATTGGAGTATGCGACCGTGTTCGGATTATTTCGCCATGGACCTGACTGATGTTCAATCCCAGTCGCCCCGACGTACGTCAGTTTTATTTTGAAACCTGGCGCAAATACCAGCAAAAAATCCCGTTGACAGGTGCGGAGCTAACGGCGCTCGCTATTATTCAGGAACATCCCGAATATCATGAGTTATTGACGCAGACAGAACGTTACCGGCAACGCGATTTTCCGCCGGAACTGGGCGCCGCCAATCCGTTTCTCCATTTATCCATGCATCTGGCTTTGCAGGAACAGCTTGCTATCGACCAGCCTCAGGGTGTGCGCCAATACTATCAGCGGCTACTGAGCCTGTATGGCGCAGCCGACGCCGCACAACACGAAATGATGGACTGTCTGGGAGAAATGATCTGGCAGGCACAACGCCGGCAGACTGCTTTCGATCACGAAATTTACTTTAGCTGCATGGATAAAAAACTGTCTGACGAATAGCTTTTATCCGCGACGCCACAAAAAACGATAAACGAAACCTGGAAAAGCCAGCACAATGAACATGCAGGCGGTTACTGCATAAAATTCCCAGTGTTGCGCCTGAGGCGTCACCACTTTTTTTTCAAGGAAATGCGCAACGGTGCCGACCGCGAAATACAGTACGATCATTTCAAGCACTCTCCAGCCAAATGCCTTATGACCCGACTTAGGCCGATAAATCAACCCGACCCGTTCGATCAGAAAAGGCAAATTGGCGACTATCAGCGACAGCAATAATAAAGCGGTGACCGCACTACTCATAACGAACGCTCCATCGCGTATGCGCACAGGGCCATCAAAGGTTGCGGCAATATCCCGAGCCCAAGGACGGCCAGACCATTAGCGCTCATCAGGACCTGCATATCGGCCGGAGGCGAAAGCGGATGCGTATCGGCAGGTTTTTCAAAGTACATCAGACGCACGACACGCAAATAATAAAATGCTCCGATCAGCGAGAATATGACTGCGACGACCGCCAGCCAGGTGTAACCGGCGTGAACCACCGCCTGCAATACCGCGAGTTTGGCATAGAAGCCGACAGTAGGAGGCAATCCGGCTAAAGAGAACATGAGCAGCAGCATCAAGAAAGCATACCATGGATTACGCTGGTTCAGACCTTTTAAATCTTCCAGCCGGTCGGCTTCAAAGCCCTGCCAGATCG
>JAJYPZ010000026.1 GCA_021794855.1 Pseudomonadota bacterium
CCGACCTCCGTCTTACGATCAGGAAATGGAATTCCCAAAAGATTATCGAGTAAGAAATGGTTCAATATGCTGGCGGTAAACATGACTATTCCTGCAAATTGGTGCAAATAACTTTGCCCTACTTCGTCGCCGTAATAATAGGTTAGCAGTACCAGAAACAGGACGCGTATGACATTGGAAGTAAATGCGACGGGCAGGATAGTCGCCAGCAAGATCGCATTGCGCATAAAGCTGGTACGCTGCATGACCTGCATATACAATATTCCGAGAGCGCTGAGCGAAAACATCGAATTCAATCCCGAACACGCATCCGCCACCAACAGCTCATAATAGCCTATCGATATAGTGACTCCGGTGCGCGCAATCGGATAGCCGGCCGCATAGAGGAGCTTGACGACGATGACGGATATATAATATTTCAGCGGACCGGTGAGCGCATCGACTATGAACCCAGGGACTGGTATCATAAAAACGATAAAAAACAGCGGGAACCATAATTTCAGTACGGTAGGGACGCCCAATGTGATCAAAAGCGTTCCGGTCAATATCGGTATTTCAGCGCCGATTTCGAAAATCAGAATCTGCTGCGACCGGCCGACGATGTACAACATTAAACCGAATATCAGCAAAATCGATCCAAGTACAGGTTTGGTGCGCGTCGGCGGCAACAGCAAGGCCGAGCGATGCATCCATACCTGCCAGATCACTACCAGCAATATGATCGGCCCGTGACCGTTTTCTTCCGTATTCCAGATGGTTTGACTAAGATCGTAATAAGTAGGCAAAAACAATGCTGCCAAGCCTATAATTACGGGCAACCACTTGAAATTTATGCCGCTGCCTCCTCCCCATAAGCCGTAACGGCCGATCGTCTGGTCATTTGCTTGCATGATCGATATTAAAATTGGTTTAGAACCGTACCGACTACATTCACGCCGGTTTCGTTAAGAGTGTTCGCCAGAGTGGAAATATCGCCCACTTTGGTATGATCCTGGCGCGCGGCAATCAAGGCGCCTTCCGTGCGCAGACAGACGGTTGCCGTCTCGGAAAAGGTCCCCGGCGATGTATCGACTATTATCGCATCGAAATATTCTTTATACGAATTCAGCAAGCTGACCATTCCTAACCGGGACAGCAATTCTGCCGGATTCGGGGGAATCGTTCCCGCTGTCAGTACCGACAATCCGACAAAAGAAGGAATCCTGATCGCGGCAGTCAATTCGGCTCGACCGATCAGAATATCTGACAACCCCGCTCGGTTGCCGAGATTGAAGATGCCATGCTGACGCGGTTCGCGCAAATCGGCATCGATAAGCAGCGTACGTTCGCCCAATTGAGAAAAAACTACTGCCAGATTGGCTGCAAGACTGCTGACACCATCGTTTCTTTGAGTGCCGACGACGCTCAGCGACTTATGTCCGAAAGCAAACCAGCGCAACATCAACTGGCTACGCAATGCGCGCAATTGGTCGACCTGCGGAGAAAATGGCGTATACGCCGCTACCAGTTCCGGACTGAAGCCGCCTTCGCCCGACGACAGGTAAGGGTAATCGAACTGCTGGGCCAAAGCGTATCGAATATCGTTTTCGGTAACCAGACCCAGTCTTACGGCAGCATCGCCGAAGCGCAAATTGTCACTTTTTTGCAAACGCAGAATCTTTTCCGCATCGGAAGGAGCCAGCTTGCCCGCGTCGAGCAAAAGCTTGCCTAACTTTTGCTCAACGTAAGGAATCTGCAATTTATCGTCTTTTTTGATCTCGCTATTCAGTTCTTTCATGTCGTTGCCCGATCTTTCAGATAATTATAATCAACGTCAGGAACTAACGTCCGATGAGCCGCGTAGAGCCTATCTGGCGTGGGGAATATCCAATGGAACCCGCCACCACTCCCAGCACTGGAGCCGACAAGGCATACGCCAGATCGTCCGCCCCACGCACTCTGCGATCCATCATTTCCAGTATTATGCCGAAACCCAGCCCCAGCAATCCGCCCAGGAATATCGAAGCTATTACAACAAGTATTTTGTTGGCGCCGTTCGGTTTCGTCGGCGGCACGGCGGGGTTAAGTATCGAAATATCGCTCTGATTAGCCTTGGATTTCAATTTGAATTGCCCGTAAGTACTCATGCCGGTATCGTACATGCGTTGCGCGTTATTGACGTCGCGCAGCAATACCGCTCCTTCGTCCTGCTGATTTTCAAGCGAAATCAGCCGCGATTTTTGTGCCGCCAGCGCGTTGCGCAATGAGGCTTCGCTCTGCTGTGAGACATTGGCGTTAGTGGCTATGCTTTGCCGCGCCTGTTCCGTCTGGCTTGCCAATTCCTGCCGAAGCTTGTTTACCTCCGCCAGCGCACTTTTGTATTCGGGATTATTGGGCCCGTCAGTACTGGCTAACTGGCTGAGTTTGGCCTGCTGTTGGGAAAGCGCTATGTTAATGCTTTGCACAGTGGGATTATTGATGACATCAGGCAAGCCTTTAGCCGCGCTTTGACTCTTGGATTGACTGTCGTAACTTTTGGCTTGCGCCTCAACCAAAAGCGCCGACAGTGCATTGTATCGCGCGGTGTCGGCACTGCCATGAGCGCTGGAAGTACCATTCAGACCCGTTTCGCCGCTTATGACGATACCATGCACCTTCTCGTACTGTGCCAGCTTATTCTGACTATTTTCCAGATTATCCCTCAGCTCCTTGAGTTGCTGATCGTACCAGGCGGCAACCCCTTTTGCCGGTTGAGTTTTTAAATCCAGATTTGTCTGGATATAAGCGGTGACAAAGGCGTTGGCGATAACCGCGGCCGATCTGGGCGTAGCACCGGTATAACTGATTTGAATCACATTACTTTCATGCGAAGGCTTGACATACAGCCGCGGGGAGAGAAGCGTATCCGCCACCCAGTCACGAATATTCTCATGTCCATGTTTCTGCTTCAGAAAAGCCTGTTTTACTTTTGGATCATTCGCCAAACCTAAATTATCCACTACCCGCGTTGCCACGCTATGACTGCCAATAATATCGACTTGCGTCGCGATGTATGCAGGCATGGTCTGCGTGGTCAACCGGGTACCGGTAACCAGATCCATACTCGGGCTATCGATTACCACCTCAGCCGTTGCCGTATACCCTTTTGATAATAGCAGACTGGAAAGAATAGCTCCGATTACCGTCAGCACCAAAGTGCTTAAAATAATTTTTTTTCGGGCTTTCAAAACCAACAATAGCTGAGTCAAATTCATGATATATCCGCCTTAAAATAAGCTTTCTTTGACGTAAACCACATCGTTAGGCTGCAATAATTCAGACTGGGTTGCTTTGGTCGTGGAAATCTTTCCATCTGCGCCGTCCTGCCGGCGAATTTCCACACCTCTTTCGGTGCCGCGCGGAGTGATGCCGCCGCCCAATGAAATCGCTTCCATGATATTCATGTTTTTCTCCAGCCGGTAGGCGCCCGGATGCTGCACTTCGCCGTAGATATAGAATACTTCAGCCTGCGGAACATATAGAATGTCACCGCTGCCCACCGGATAATCCAGACTGGTTTTGCCTTCCTTGAACAAGGCGATCGTATCGATAGGAGTGCGTTTAACCTGATCGCCGACTTTGTGCAGCAATATGACCGTATCGGATCCGTGAGGGCCGATGCCGCCGGCCAGGGCCAGCAAATCGCTGACTGTGGTGGCTGATTCCAGCGCATATTTCCCTGGCTGATTAACGTTCCCCAGGACGGAAGCCTGCTTGCTCCGATATTTTTGCACGAGCAGATTAACGTTAGGCTTGACGATATAGCCTCCCTTTTCCAGCGCCAGACTGACTCGTTTGCGCGCTTCATTAGGCGTAAGGCCGACCACTGAAATTTCGCCTGCCAGCGGAACGGCAATATTGCCGTTGCCGTCTACCCTGGCTTCGTCCACCTGCATATCGGGGTGTCCGTAGACATTAATGCTTACAATGTCGCCGACGCCGAGATGATAATCCCCTGCAAAAACCGGCGCCGTCCACAGCGATGCGATCAGAATCAATAAATAAGTCATTAAGCGCATAATTTCCCTCTTGTCTTTCTTGAATTTTGAAAATGTCCTTGCGGACGATTAAAAACTTTGTTTCAAGCCCACTGAAACGCTGTTGTAAGTATAACTAAAGCCATAAATATTCGAAGCCTCATCGCCTCGTTCGAGATTGAAAACAAAAGCCGTATTTCTCAGCATTTGATAATTAACCCCCAAGGTAGCAATATGCAATTGATCATGCCTGGCGGCAAGCGCTTGCGAAAAAGCTCCAGGAATGTTCGGATAATCGACCGTGTCGTCCAGCAGCCGAAAATTGGTTGATATTTTAGCCGTCGGTTGCCAGGTCAGCATCAAGGTTCCTCCCTGGACGAGCTGAAAACTGGTAGTGGCGGTATTGAATGCCTGAATATTCCGGTAAATCGCAAAATCCAGCGACGTCTTGGCGGTCGTGATCCAATTCACTTCAGCACGACCGGTTACGCCGGAAAAATCCTCTGCAGGATAAGTGGGGCTGAGATGCTGCGTATAATCCAGAGTTCCTGTCAAATGAGTTTGCTCAGTGGGCAGCCAGTCGAATTTCACTCCATTATCGGATTCGGTAAAATTGGCATTATATGGAAGCAGTCCGCTATTGACGGCAGAAGGAAAAGACCCTTGGGTCTGACGGTCATCAAGCTCGATTTTAGTTCCCGATGGCGTCGTATACTGAAGACCTGCGGTTACATTTTGCATGTTCATACTAAATGCCAGCTGGCTAGCCGCGCTGTTCGTATAATCCGAGGAATTGACGCCTGCATTCACTTGCCAGCGGTTGTCCAGTTTCAGGGCGCCGGTAAAATATTCGGTTTGGGTGGTGAGAATATCGTTGACAGGCTGCTGGATAAACGTCAGGTTTGCAAGCTGCCTGGTTTCGCTGACGCCCGCAGTGCCATGTAGCGTGTCGTCGACCGCCCAATCCCATTCCAGCCCGAGATCGCTACCATTGTTATCAAGATTTTTATAAGTATTAAACCAGGATTTATTCACTATCGCATGACCGGTAAATACCTGCTGACTTACTTTCCAGTTCATATTGACGCCTGCCGTCAGCATGGAAATAAAATCGGCGGTATCGGTACTGCCTAATATGGCTTGTGCCAGCCCGGTGTTCTGCAATGCGAACAAATTGGTGTTGTAACTAAAATTGGTAGACACAAAAGGAATGAATGTATCCACCGCCGGCTCAGCTGAGGCAACTGCGTTATTGGAATCAGCGTACGATAACGTGTTAGCCATACAACTGCACAATATTAAAAGATAACGTTTTTTCATTGTGGTTATTCTTACTCAAAGTTACTGTAACCGTGACTTATCCGTCCTGTCCCGGAGTCTAATTATCACGTCAAGCGAAAATAACAGGCATTTAAAGCTTCAGCCGGGCCAGGCCCTTCTTTAATCTGAAGCGTACCGTCACAAAACAACGGGCTCAAGATTGCATTTTCTTTTCCAATTCGCTCTGCTTAATAATATCCATCCATGTTAAGCTCCAAGCGTGCAATTTACGACCTTACGTGCAAATTTCCAACATTATGCACTATATGTTACATCTTTGTATTATGATAACAGTGCAATATTACACTCAAATGTCTTACAAATAGTAATAATTTTTGCAAAATGTTATGCAGAGTTAATCCTACACGATTTCGCTTAATTGTCATACTTATCACTTACACTGAATTAATGATGCCAGTACGATGAAATTACAAACCCTTACAGTATAAACGCGATTAAATGGGGATAACGCAAAGTAATTCATCCTTAGAAACAGATAATATAGAAAATATATAGGCACTTTATCATGAACGATAATTACGAACACCCGGCTTTAAGTTTAGCCAAAAGACTAGTAAATCCGTCTGTCATTCTTGCATCTTTGTTTTTGGCGGTTCTGGTAACCGACCCCCCCTTTTCGGGTACCGATTTACTGTTCGGGATACTTGCCTTTTTAATTGGTGCCGAAGTCTTTGACGGATTCAAATTTTTTGATGTAACTGCAGACAATAACTGGAATTTTCTTTTAAGTCTTGTCCGACTTTTGACCGCCTGGCTTATCGTATTAGCTCTTTTGCTGGCACTGGGCTTTGCTACAGATATTTACGAAAAATTCAAAATCAGCACCATACTGGTATGGGTTTTATTTACTCCCGTACTGCTGGCACTTAGCCAAGCCGTCGTTCGCAACCATCTGGAATCATTGCGCCATCGAGGAAAAATCAGACGCGCTATCGTGGTCGGCGCAGATGATCTAGGCTGCAAACTCGCCAATCATATACATCGCGAACGCAATTTAATGATCCGGGTAGATGCATTCTTCGACGACCGCCTCGACGAACGCAGCGACAAGAGACTGCTCCCCATCATTGCCGGCGGCCTGAACGAAGTAGCCGACTATGTGGCAAAATCCGGAATCGATCTGGTTTATATTACATTACCCATCATGAAACAACCTCGTGTGATCGAACTCGTGAATACGCTGCGCGATACGACGGCTTCAGTCTATTTTGTACCCGATATCTTTCTTTTCGATTTCGTTCAGACCCGCTTTGACGAAATTAACGGTGTACCGGTATTAGCCGTGTTTGAATCACCTTTGATCGGCATTAACGCCGTCCATAAACGTATTTTCGATGTCGTGGTATCCGGCGCAATTCTGTTAATGATCGCTCCCGTCCTTCTTGCCATTGCGGCGCTCGTAAAATTGACGTCGGAGGGCCCGGTATTTTTTAAGCAACGCCGTTACGGTCTAGATGGCGAAGAAATCATGGTGTTCAAATTTCGCTCCATGACCGTATGCGAAGATGGAGAGAAAGTGACTCAAGCGACCAAAAATGATGCGCGCGTGACCCCTTTGGGTGCGGTTCTGCGTAAAACATCCTTGGACGAGCTGCCTCAACTGATCAATGTGCTTCAAGGCACCATGAGCATAGTCGGTCCCAGACCCCATGCCGTTTCACATAACGAACACTACCGGAAACTGATCCACGGCTATATGTGGCGCCACAAAGTAAAACCCGGCATCACCGGACTGGCCCAGGTCAACGGGTTCCGTGGAGAAACCGATACCCTGGATAAAATGGAAGGACGCGTGTTACACGATATCGCCTATCTTAAAAATTGGTCGATAGGATTGGACGTAGTCATAATTTTAAAAACCGTCAGGCTGGTTTTCAAAGACAGTCAAGCTTACTAAACCCCTTTTTTCCTTTGTAATTTAATTGGCACAATATCTGCTTAGTATATAGGCGTATGACTTACGTAATTGCCGGCAGAGTTACAGGCTACCGTCTTGGACTATTGCTCCATTTCAGCAACCGGGCTTTGCTTTTAGCGCAATTTACGTTTTTAATCCCGACCTGCTGAGGAGATTAACATGTGTCAATTTATGAAGACGTTCGCTTTGGCCATATTCGTATTCGTTGCCGCCAATGTTCCCTCTGCTCAAATGCTGACTCAGCATATCCATGACGTTTCATATAGCTATATGAACAGCAGCTTGCATCTCCGCAGCATGGATGACGCTCACCATTCAGGGCCGCCGTTTTTTTCTGAAATCAATACGAGCGCCTTGATTGCAGCCGGCATAGGACTGCTCGGTTTGCGCTTACGTCGTCGAAATTGATCTTTTAATGGTTTTATCGGAGAACCCAATTGTCGAAGCTACTATGATTGATTTTATGATTCGGCGAGTTCTTATTTTTGCGTATAAGCAACGAAGTTTGTTTTTTTTTGATTCTGTCACAAAAGCTCCATAAATTCTGTATATAATGTAAGTGTTACTCTTACGTTCTGATCGCAATTCCTTGCGCATCACTACTAAGCAGTAACAAATCGTAGAGGCTGGCGGTGAACACCAATGGTCGATACCGACCACAAAGCATTTACCGTACGCCCTCTCTCGCGATGAGTCTTTACTTAACTTTTGAAGGAGATTTAAAAATGCGTAATTTATTGAAACCCGCAACCTTGGCTTTTGCACTGATTGCTGCCGGCTCTGCTGGCGTAGCCAGCGCTGCCGAAATGCATGAAATGACAGCCGAGCCTATCGTCGGACAGGTAACCTTCAACGGTCAAGCCACGCCGCTGGATGCAGATGATGTTTACACCAACGCTAACGGCATGCATGTCTATATGCCTGACCCTGTATTACCTGAAGCCGACACCCTCTCCTTGATGGCAGTGGGCTTGGGTCTCATCGGGTTACGTTTACGCCGTAAAAGCAAATAATAGCGTGCAAGTCCCGTGCCCGTGAGCCGGGACTTTAGCTAATCGGCCGATATTAAGACGCGGTTTTGCCGCCCTTATTTCGGCCGTATCTTTTTTATTTGCTTCATATGCTTTATTGCAAAATGAATCACCTTCATTCCTCTTGCTGTAAATTTACTTCTGGACACCGCCTAAGGTGTAAGGTTATCCTTATTCTGCATTAGAGACTTCATTTATCAGCCTCGGACTTTCATCTTTAAATTCCGCATGATTTCATGGTTCGCCATCACTACCACTGGAAGTTTCACCGTTATGGCGCCCGCAGGCATGGCAATCACGGCCTGGTTGGCACTTAACCGGGCATGGCGTCTGGTAATGTGGTGGATATTGCTTTTTATTGGCGGCATGGGAGTGGTCGTAGCCACCAAGATCGCCTTTGTCGGCTGGGGTCTGGGAATACGTTCTCTGAATTTTACCGGTTTTAGCGGGCATGCCATGCGCGCTACTGCCGTTGCGCCTGTTTTTTTTTATATGCTGCTTGAAAAAAGTCCGCGCGCATACAAAATCGCTGGAATTATAGCTGGTTTGGCTTTCGGCATATTGATCAGTTATTCAAGACTGGTGGTCCATGCTCATTCAGTCTCGGAAGCCGTAACGGGCTTTTTTTTAGGCGGCACAGTCGCTCTTGTCTTTATCGGCATAATTGATCGATATCGGCTGGAACTCAATAGCTGGATAATTGTGCTGAGCGTAGCGGTACTGCTAGCCTCACCTGCCATCCCCCCCGCACCGACACAACGCTGGATCACCAAGACCGCTTTATATCTTTCCGGCCATAGCTCTCCCTATACGCGCGCTAACTGGAGCAAACATAGCGATAGCGATCTTTATAGGTAACGCCTAGGCTGCTCCGCTTAAATCATTGGTCAAGATATTGAATTTGCGCATGTGAACGTAAGTTTTGCAATAACGCTTCAGTAGCCCGTGTTTTTTCTTCCTCCATTAATAACCGGGTGATTTTAAATTGCGCATGGTTTAGCGATATTGGTGCGGAGATCTTACTTTCCAGCACCAGCAATTCCATCCCTTTACGAGTTTGATCGACGACCAAAGCCCCATCCAGAGACATTTTTGCCAATATATTCAATTCTGTATTATTGGTATCTTCCGGAATTTTAACTGTTCGCCACTGGTCGTATTGTATATTCGACCGGCTTAACTCATCAAAAAATTGCGCCGAATTAGTGCTGCTCTGCAAT
>JAJYPZ010000027.1 GCA_021794855.1 Pseudomonadota bacterium
TCCGATCTCCGTAAAAAACATATCCCCTAAGCCTTATTCAACAATAGCGTAATCGCTATTGTTCAGGCGGGCAAACTCGACATACGCATTGTACACCGAGCTCCCCTGCACTACATCCCTATCTTTACGGGATGGCTGGACGGTTGATAATTCGAATCCAAGATCGCTAACAATCAGATTAATGGATGTCTTTCCAGAATTCCTTCTTGAGATAATACGCCAGAATAAAGAACAGGCCGAGAAACAGCAAGACCATCACGCCCAGTTCCATGCGCTTGATCTTGCCGGGCTCACCCATCCATGTCAGATAATTGACCAGATCACCCACTGTAGCATTGTACTCGGCCGCGCTCATTTTACCGGGCACAGCCAACACCAGCTCAGATTTGTCGCCATTTCCAGCATCTTTCAATACTTGCTGACCCTGAAGGCCATAGAGCACATCCGGCATGGCTACGTTAGGGAATACCGTATTATTCCAGCCGGTCGGACGTTTGTCATCGCGATAGAAACTGCGTAAATAGGTATAAATCCAGTCCGGAGTGCGGGAACGGGCTTCGACCGTCAGATCAGGCGGGGCCATACCAAACCATTTCTTGGAATCTTCCGGCCTCATGGCTATCGTCATCCGGCTCCCTATGGCATCGGTGGCAAACATCAGATTGTGTTTGATCTGATCTTTAGTCAAGCCGATGTCCTGCAGACGCGAGTAACGCATGTAGTTGGCGCTGTGACACGTCAGGCAATAATTGGTAAAAGTCCGGGCGCCACGCTGTAGCGATGCGTAATCCTGCAAATTTACCGGAGCTTTGTCCAAATGCACATTTTCCGACGCTAAAACCGTCAACGGCGCAAATAACAACGCAATTAGTAATTTCTTCATTATTCTGGAATCCTTTCTGGCACAGGTTTGGTCTTATCGATTGTGGTATACCAAGGCATCAGTATAAAGAATGCAAAATACATTATGCTTAGCACACGAGCAATCAAGGTGAACGTAGGCGTAGGTTCTTTCGTACCCACGTAGCCCAGTCCGATGAAGCTGATCACAAACAGCGTCAGAATAACCTTATACAACGTACCACGGTAACGGATCGATTTGACTTTTGAACGATCCAGCCAAGGCAGGAAGAACATGATTACGACACTCGCACCCATACTCATGACACCCAGCAATTTATCTGGAATCGCACGTAAAATCGCATAAAACGGCGTGAAATACCATAATGGCGAAATATGTTCAGGCGTTTTAAACGGATTGGCCGGGATGAAGTTGTCGGGCTCGAGGAACCAGCCGCCCATTTCCGGAGCAAAGAAAATAATCGCCGAAAATACCATCAGGAACACGACCACGCCGACGATATCCTTAACGGTGTAATAGGGATGGAAAGGAATTCCGTCGAGAGGAATGTGCGTAACGGGATCCTTGTGTTTCTTGATCTCTATGCCTTCAGGATTATTCGAACCAACTTCGTGCAGAGCAATGATATGCGCAACCACCAGGCCCAGCAGGACTAACGGCAGGGCAATGACGTGAAAGGCGAAGAAACGGTTCAGTGTTGCATCAGAGACGACGAAATCGCCGCGTATCCATAACGACAGCGCATCGCCGACGTAGGGAATGGCACCGAACAGGGAAATAATGACCTGAGCGCCCCAGAACGACATTTGACCCCAAGGCAACAGATAACCCATGAACGCTTCGGCCATCAAGGCAAGATAAATCATCATGCCGAAGATCCAGACCAGCTCTCTCGGTTTGCGATACGAACCGTAAATCAATCCGCGGAACATATGCAGATAGACCACGACAAAAAACATGGAAGCGCCTACCGAATGCATATAGCGTATCAACCAGCCCCATTCAACGTCGCGCATGATGTATTCGACCGACGCAAAGGCGAGCTTGGCGTCGGGTTTATAATTCATGGTCAGGAAAATGCCGGTAACAATCTGGTTAACCAGGACCAGCAGCGCCAACGAACCGAAAAAATACCAGAAGTTGAAATTTTTAGGCGCGTAATATTCGGACAGATGCGCTTTCCAGTTTGATGTTAATGGAAAACGATCGTCTATCCAGCCGACCAACTTTTGCATTGCGCTCATTCGTTAAGCTCCTTTCTTGTCGTCGCCGACTAAAATACGTGTTGCACTCAAATATTTATAGGGCGGAACGACCATATTTAGCGGAGCTGGCATATTCTTGAAAACGCGCGCTGATAAATCGTAACGTGAACCATGGCAAGGGCATAGCCAGCCGCCCGGCCAGTCCGCACCCATGTCTGCAGCGCCCATTTCCGGCCTGTAATTAGGCGAGCAGCCCAGATGGGTGCAAATTCCCACTACAACGAGATATTCCGGCTTGATCGAACGATCGACATTCTTGCAATATTCGGGCTGTTGCGGCTGGATGCAGTCCGGGTCTGAAAGGCGGCTCGAAATGGTGGGTAATTTCGCCAGCATGGCCGGCGTACGGTTTACGACCCATACCGGTTTACCCTGCCAGGCTACCGCCAGCAACATTCCGGGTTCTACCTTGCTGATATCCACCTCTACCGGAGCACCCGCCGCTTTTGCTCGCTCGCTCGGCAACATGCTCATCACAAAAGGCGTTAACACGGCTACTCCTGCTGCGCCACCAACGACTGTAGTGGCTGCGACAAGAAAGCGGCGTTTGCTGCGATCCACTTGCTGATTAATCATAATTCATCCCTATTCAAGATTTACGCAAACTTAAAAACCTTTCTATTTTACCCAAGTTTTGCATAAAACAGAAAGCCAAATTTTGATATTATTTACTGACTGTTGACTGACAACTTCGTCGATCGTGCCTTATCCTATATAATTATTAATTGTTAAGAATATTTTCGGCCTTAAATAATGCGTAAATTCTGGTTGTTGTTTGCACAAAGCACTACGGTAGCTCTGGGTTTTTTACTGGTCATAACCCTGTTCCATCCAGAATGGCGTCCGGGCCAATCGTCCGCACCGAAAACAGTCGTATGCAATACGTCTCAGGCCCCTGATTCATACCGCAATGCTGCAAACAAGGCGATTCCATCGGTTGTAAATGTTTTTTCCAGCAAAAACATTCATGCTGCACGGGCACCGCATACATCGCTCTTTCAAAAATTTTTCAGCCCGCATGCGCAAACGCGTTCGCAACGCATGAACAGTCTGGGTTCGGGTGTCATAGTCAGTTCGGACGGATATATTCTAACCAATCATCACGTAGTGGAAGCCGCCGACGAAATTCAGGTCACATTGCACGACGGCAGGACTTTGCTGGCCAAAGTGGTAGGAACCGATCCGGAAACCGATCTCGCCGTACTTAAAATCAAGGCCCGGAATTTGCCCGCAATTACGTTCGGCCACTCCGATCAAGCCAGTATCGGAGACGTAGTACTGGCAATCGGCGACCCGTTCGGAGTCGGTCAGACAGTCACTATGGGTATTATCAGCGCACTGGAACGATCGCATCTGGGTATAAATATATTCGAAGACTTTATCCAGACCGACGCAGCGATCAATCCCGGCAATTCGGGCGGTGCGCTGATCGATACCCGGGGCAATCTCATCGGCATCAATAGCGCCATTTATTCCCGTACCGGCGGCTCGCAAGGCATAGGTTTTGCCATTCCGTCCAATCTGGCCGCCCATGTGATGCGTCAAATCATAGCGCACGGCGAAGTCATACGCGGCTGGATGGGCGTCGAAGTGGAGGATTTGACGCCGGAAGTGGCCGATTCGTATAAACTGAGTAACGCCAGCGGCGCTTTGATCGCTGGCGTATTGCGCGGCGGCCCTGCGGATCGCGCCGGAATCCGGCCCGGCGACATAGTACTGGCCGTCGATAACGAAACGATTGCCGATTCGGCCACCCTTCTTAATCTGATTGCTGCGTTACCTCCGGGCAAAACCATTACGGTCAAAGTATTCCATCGCGGAACCATTACAAATCTCAAAGTTAAAATCGAGCGCCGGCCTAAATTCAAGGTAATGCATTGATCGAGCCCGCTGCGCAAATACTCCGTTCTGTCGATATTGCAGAATTATGTTCCGTTCGGGTTGCGCAATGTTCGGTCAAAACAGCTCGCGCAGACGTGTCAGAACGGTAGCGGCAACTTCCATTTCTTTTTCGCTGAGCGCATCGAAACGTTGTTTGAGATAGGCGATATGAGCCGGAAATATCTCGTTGAAAAGTTCTTCTCCCGCCGGCGTCAGCACAGCCATGAAACTACGGCGGTTACCGGCAGGCACGACTCTTTGCAATAGTCCTTTGGATTCCAGGCGATCGATGACGCCGGTCAGGGTTCCCTTAGTGATCAAAGTCTTGTCGGCCAGTTTATGCAGCGGCATACCCTGCGTGTTGCCTAAAGTGCTGATCACATCGAATTGGGCAGGCGTAAGACCGGCATGGCGTATGTGTTCTGCGGAATAATGCGAAAAGGCCTGATATGCTCTGGCCAATTCACGCATGACGGAGATGAATGGTTCTTTCGCAATATTTTTTGCTGGCGAAATACGATCTAAGGAAGTGTTCGTCATCAGTTTGAATATAGGGTAAACCACTCAAACAATACTAACACAAATTAAACCAGTTCAAACAAAAAAGACATAATCTGTCTGCCACCCCGGCTTCTCAAGCATGTGTATTCGATTATAAATAATTCCGCCATTCCTGATCTTCGGAATCGAATAACCTGTTCGCCTCCAGCGGTCCCCAGATCCCGGCGCGGTAGGTATGAATAAAATCGTGTTCCTGCGCCCAGCTTTTCAAAATCGGGTCAACTACGCGCCATGCCCATTCCACTTCGTCAAAACGAATGAACAGGGTGCGGTCGCCGTTTATGACATCGAGCAGCAAGGTTTCGTACGCATCCAGTTGCGCTTCGCCTTCTTTCCGATAACTGGCATTGAGAGAAATGACGCGGGTATTCATTTCCAGTCCCGGTTGTTTTACATGCACTTCCATCCTCATGCTTTCTTCCGGCTGTATGGAAAGCACTATCCAGTTCGGGCTGATGACATCCTGCGGCATGGAACGGAATAATTGCTGAGGCGGGTTGCGGAAACGGATGGCAACCATCGATTTGGCTTCCGCCAGACGCTTGCCGGTACGCAAATAAAAAGGTACCCCGCGCCAGCGCCAGTTATCGATATAAAATTTCGCCGCGGCATACGTTTCCGTCATCGATTTAGGCTCTACTCCCGCTTCAGACAGATAGCCCGGCACCTTTTCACCATTGATCGTTCCTTGAGCGTATTGCGCCCTAAACGCGTGAGCATGCACTGAACGTTTGCTGATCGGGCGAATCGAGCGCAATACTTTTACTTTTTCGTCGCGTAGTGCATCGGCTTCGAGCACAGGCGGGGGTTCCATCGCCACTACAGTCAGCAGTTGCATGAGGTGATTTTGCAGCATATCGCGCAATGCACCGGTCTTATCGTAATAATCCGCCCGATTTTCGATTCCCATAGTCTCGGCTACGGTAATCTGTACATGGTCTATGAAATTACGATTCCATAACGGCTCGATAAGGGTGTTGGCGAGACGGAAAACGAGCAGGTTCTGTACCGTATCCTTACCCAGGTAATGATCGATGCGGAAGATTTGCTGTTCGTCGAAACATTCGTGCAGCAGCCGGTTCAAAGCCTGCGCCGACTCGATGTCCTCGCCGAACGGTTTTTCGACCACCATCCGATGCAGGCCGCGCGGTTGCGACAAACCTGCGCTATCGAGGTTTTTGATGACGGCCGGATAATCGGTCGGTTTGATCGACAGATAAAAGACCACCGGCGCTCCTTCGCCACTGGTCCTGGCGGCAAGTTCGGTTTTGAGATTCTGGTACATGGCGATATCGTTGAGTTCGCCGCGGCGATAATTGAATCGCGCGATGAATCGGGCGCAGAACGAATCGTCGCATTTTTCTTTAAAATGTTCCTGCAGTAAAGTTGTTACATGAGTGCGCCAGACTTCATCGGTCCAGTCGCGTCGACCCAGGGCAATGAAACTCATACCGGCCGGCAGACGTTGTGCCACTTCAAGCCGGTACAGTGCCGGGAGCAGTTTTTTAGTGGCCAGATTGCCCGTCGCTCCAAATATTACAAAATTGCACGAATAGATCAGATCATCGGTCATGCATCCCCCTTTACACCGTGACCGCCGAAACCTTTACGCATCATCGCCAATAATTTATCGGTGTAGGCGTGTTTTCCCTGACTGGCGAATCGCATCATCAAAGCCAGGGTCATGACAGGCGCCGGATTGCCTTGCTCGACCGATTCGAGCACGGTCCAGCGGCCTTCGCCGGAATCGGCGACAAACGGCGCTATGGCATCGAGATTTTGATCGTGCTGCAGAAATTCCGCCGTTAAATCCAGCAACCAGGAACGTACTACACTGCCGTGTCGCCACATTTCGCTGACTTGTGCAACGTCTATGGCGAATTCTTCCTTGCCCTTCAATAACGACAAACCTTCCGCCAACGCTTGCATCATGCCGTACTCAATGCCGTTATGAACCATTTTTACGAAATGTCCGCTACCGACAGGGCCACAATGCAACCAGCCGCTTTCGGGACCGGGGGCCAAAATTTTTATGAAGGGGGTGACATGAGCAACCGTTCCGGCATCGCCGCCCACCATCAATGCATATCCGTTAGCGAGTCCCCATACGCCACCGGATACGCCTGCATCCATAAACCGCAAACCACAGACGCTCAATTCCCGTGCGTGCCTCTGACTGTCTTTGTAATAGGCGTTTGCTCCGTCAACGACGATATCCCCTGGCGATAGCAAACGGGTCAATTCCTCAAGCGCAGTCTCGCTTGCTTCGCCTGCCGGCAACATGAGCCAAACAATACGTGGAGCCTTCAATTGCGCTATCATTTCTGCTCTGTCGGCGTAGGCGTGGATGTTTGTTTCTTCCTGCGCCAAACTGGTTGCGACGTCCGCGCTCCGATTCCAGACCAGTACTTCCGCTCCGCCGCGAGCGAGCCGCCGCGCCATATTTGCTCCCATCTTGCCTAAACCAAGCAAAGCTATCTGCATATTCTGCCCTTCCAGTTGATCAGGTTAATCGTGCGGTATTATCCAGTGCCAGCTATTACATTACAGATTTCAGCCGATATAGTTCCGTTTATCCGCCAGCAACCTCAAAAATACATCACATTCGAGCTGACGATGGCCATAATTTCGACTGGCGCAACCGGAAGTCAAACATTGAGCTAGCTATGGGGCTGGCGGCATCGTTGACTTGAATGACGAACGCTCCTTCAGTTTTGCCGATAATCGCGCCAGATTAGGATGTGTTTGCCGCCAGTCTATGTATGAAAAACGCAAGTCGAGATAACCGAGCATACAACCGACAGCAATGTCCGCTAGAGTATAATTTTCTGCCAGGCACCAGGCATTTTCGCCTAAATCCCGTGCGACAGTCGCAAGACCGCGCGTAATCTTCTGTTCCTGACGAGCGATCCAGTCCGGACTCTGTTGAGATTCGGGGCGCTTTTTTTCCAGATGCAGCGATGCAGCCGCATCCGTTATGCCATCTGCCAAGGCTTCCCAGCGTTTGACGGCAATCCGGCTGCGAGCTTCCTTGGGCAGCAGATTATGCACCGGACTGGCGAGATCCAGATATTCCACGATAACCCGCGAATCGTACAGCGGCGTCCCATCGTCCAGCACCAGTACCGGGATTTTCCCCAGAGGGTTGTATTCCGGTACATGCGTATCGGCATCCCAGGGTACATCGATCTGCAATTCGCATTCAATATGTTTTTCAGCGATTACCACACGCACCTTTCGTGCATAAGGACTGGTTAAAGAGGCTATCAATTTCATTTTGTCTACTCAGTTAAGTTTATGGCGGTCGGTTTGTGTCATGATAAAGTGCTCAATCGCCTCAATTTCAGCATCCATTACCGTATATCGTTGCGGCAGATCTTCCAGATTTTGCATACCGGTTGGGCGCTCCGGCGCGCAATTTAGCGCTTCGTGAATCGCGTCGTCGAATTTCGCCGGTTGCGCGGTTTCCAATACTATCATCGGCACGCCGGGTTCGAAATATTCTAACGCAACTTTTAGTCCGTCTGCGGTATGGGGATCGATCATTACGCCGTATTTTTCCCACGTGTCGCGTATGGTTTCCATTCGATAGGCATGATTGCTGGAGCCGGACACCATCCCGTAATCGGCTATTTTTTCGAATAAGCCTTCTGCTTTCAGGTCGAAAGCGCCGCCTTGATCGACCATCGACCACCATGCGCGCAATTTCGAACTGTCTCGCTGGCTCAGATCGAATACGAACCGTTCGAAATTGGAAGCTTTGGAAATATCCATCGACGGACTGCTGGTATGATAGGTTTGAGCTGCGTTACGCGGGCGGTAGGCCCCGGTTTTGAAAAACTCGTCCAGCACATCGTTCTCGTTGGTGGCAACTATCAGCTGTTTGATGGGTAAACCCATACTCCGCGCGATATGCCCGGCGCATACATTGCCGAAATTCCCCGATGGGACCGCAAAACTTACTACCTGTTCGTCATGATGCGTAGCGGCGAAATAAGCTTTGAAATAATAAACGATCTGCGCGGCTATCCGTCCCCAGTTGATGGAATTTACCGCACCAATATTATATTTTTGCTTGAATTCGCGATCGTTCGATACCGCTTTGACCATGTCCTGACAATCATCGAAGACACCGTTTACAGCGATATTATAAATATTCTCGTCCTGCAGCGAATACATTTGTGCCGTCTGGAAACGGCTCATTTTATTTAGCGGCGACAACATGAATACCTGGATGCCGCGTTTTCCGCGCATTGCGTATTCGGCAGCCGAGCCCGTATCGCCAGACGTTGCGCCAAGAATATTCAATGTCCGCCCCGCCAGCGCATATTCAAACAAATTGCCGAGCAACTGCATGGCCATATCCTTGAAAGCCAACGTCGGTCCGTTCGACAGGCACAGTAAGTGCAAACCCGGCTCCAGCGTCAGCAAAGGGGTAATGTCTGCCGCCAATTCGTCGTTACGGCCATTGCAAAACACAGCCGGCGTGTAGGTTTTATCGATAATTTCGCGCAAATCCTCGCCCGGAATATCGTCAGCCAGGCGCGACAATACCGCAAACGCCAATTGCCGGTAATCCATCGTGCGCATGGCCGCAAGATCTTGTGGCGAGAATTGCGGATAAGTTTCGGGCAGATACAAACCGCCGTCCGGCGCGAGGCCGCCCAGCAGGATTTGTGTAAATGTCTGTGCGGGCGCATTGCCACGCGTGCTGATATAACGCATAACCATTAACGGTCTTCCTCACTCTGTATTCAGTGTTCACCTGTCCAGATGTTCGAGACGTATCCGTGCGATTTTGCCGGAAATCGATGGCAAAGCTTCTATTTTCAACAGG
>JAJYPZ010000028.1 GCA_021794855.1 Pseudomonadota bacterium
ACGGGATAAAATGGTTGTGGGCGCCGCTGGTCGACCGTTTGCCCTTGCCCCTGCTGACCCGATTGCTGGGTCGTCGCCGCGCGTGGCTGTTGCTCGCCCAAACCGGGATTGTTGTTGCGCTTATCGGGATGGCGAATACGGATCCGGCGGTCGATTTTCAATCCATGATCGTATTCGCCCTGGCATTGGCATTCGCTTCGGCGACACAGGATACCGCGCTGGACGCTTACCGGATCGAAGCCATAGACCAGGATAAACAGGGCGCCATGGCCGCGACCTATCAGGCCGGTTATCGATTTGCGATGATTACCGCCGGGGCGGGGGTGCTCTGGATTGCGTCCACCGTGGACAACGCGCCGCACAGTTACGATTTCAGGTCGTGGCATATCGCGTATCTGGCGATGGCGGCCGCTATGCTGGTCGGCATCGTGACCACCCTGCTGATCCGCGAACCGGTATTGCCGCCGAACCGGGTAGCAGCGCAGGAAGCTTCGGAAGTTCATGCATGGCTGGCCGGTAAGGGCTTGCGCGGCAAAATGCTGGCGGCATCGGCATGGGTTTATACGGCGATTCTCAGTCCTTTTATGGATTTCGCGCGCCGTTACGGCTGGCAGGCAGCGTTGATTTTAGCGCTGATCGCGACTTACCGGATTTCGGACATCGTCATGGGCGTAATGAGCAATTCGTTTTATGTGGATATGGGTTATACCAAAGTCGAAGTCGCGACCGTATCCAAAGTTTACGGGGTGGCGATGACGATAGCCGGCGCGGCCTTGGGCGGATTGCTGACGGCAAGGATGGGAGTGATGCGGGTTTTGATGCTGGGCGCGGTATTGTCAGCAGCTACGAATCTGCTGTTCGTGCGGCTGGCCGGACTCGGGCATGACCTGTCGGCGCTGGTCGGCACCGTATCGGCGGATAACCTTGCTTCGGGTCTTGCGTCCAGCGCTTTCGTCGCTTATCTTTCGGGGCTGACCAACAGTGCCTATTCCGCCACGCAATATGCGCTGTTCAGCTCGATCATGCTGCTGCTGCCCAAATTTATCGCCGGTTTTTCCGGCGATTTTGTCGATGCCTACGGTTATGCCGATTTTTTTACCGGCACCGCGCTGCTCGGCGTGCCGGTAATAGGTCTGGTCTGGCTGGCGAGCCGATTGCGGCTGCCAAAAGGAGCAAACGGTGGCTGAATTAAGTATTTTTTCGGCGTTTCTGGTCGGCTTGCTCGGCGGCGTTCATTGCGTCGGCATGTGCGGCGGTATCGTGACTGCGCTGTCTTTCGCCACTCCGAACGCAAAACCGGGTCTGGCAACGCTGCTGGGCTACAACGGAGGGCGTCTGCTCAGTTACGCTCTGGCCGGAGCGATCGCAGGCGCGGTGGGCGCGAGCACTTTGTTGCTTAACCATTTTTTGCCGGTGTCGCGCGGCTTGTATCTGTTCGCCAATATCATGTTGATATTGCTCGGACTGTATCTGGCAGGATTATCGCGTGCCGTATTATTGCTGGAAAATCTGGGCGCAGGCGTGTGGGCGCGGCTGCAGCCGTTAATGAAACGGCTGATGCCGGTACGCAATGCGCCTCAGGCCGTGCTGGTCGGAATGATATGGGGCTGGTTGCCTTGCGGCCTGGTTTATTCGGTATTGATCTCGGCTCTGGCAACCGGGAGTGCCGCTCACGGCGCTATGCTGATGCTGGCGTTCGGCGCGGGAACGCTGCCCAATCTGCTTGCGATGGGCCTGCTGGCCAAGCGGCTGCAGAATTTTACGCGCAATCTGCTGGTGCGGCGCATAGCGGGATTGCTGGTGGCCGGGTTCGGCGTTCTCGGTCTTGCGAGATGGCTGATCGCCGTTTGATGGAATCGTTATAAAGAGACTGTATGCAAGAACCTGTACTGCAACCTCCCTTGCGTCAATTGATCAAACAGGCGGCACAGTCGGTAGACGATGTCGTGCATAAAGGACAGAATCTGAACCGCGTTCTGGCGTTGCAGCAGGATGCCGGCCATGCGGCCATTCAGGATATGTGTTACGCCGTGCTGCGCGAATACGGCACGCTCTCGGCGATACGCGACCGTTTGCTCAGCAAGCCCCTGAGCGATCGTATGATCGCATCGTTACTGGTGGTAGCTTTGCGTCAATTGCGCGCGCACCCCGAAGCGGCGCATACGATAGTGAATGAGGGGGTCGAAGCGGCTGCCGCGATGCGGCCTTGGGCGCGTGGTCTGGTCAACGCAGTTCTGCGCAGTTATTTGCGGCAGGATAGTTTGTTTGTACCCCAAGACCCGGTGGCGTTATGGAATTATCCCCAATGGTGGATAGCGGAAGTTGAAAGCGCGTACCCCGATCATTGGCAGAATATTCTGACGGCGGGCAATCGCCATCCGCCGATGACGTTGAGGATCAATGCGCGGTGCAGCGATGTCGCGTCGTATCTGGCCCGGTTGCAGGAGGCCGGAATCGTTGCGCGACAAATCGGCCCGCTCGCCTTGCAACTGGAGCATCCGGTAGCGGTAAGCCGTCTGCCCGGATTCGCCGCAGGACTGGTGTCCGTGCAGGACGCCGGCGCCCAGCTGGCGGCAGAGCTGCTCGATGTCCGGGACGGACAGCGCGTGCTCGATGCGTGCGCGGCGCCCGGCGGAAAAACCGGTCATATCCTGGAACGGGTGGAAGCGAATCTGACCGCTCTGGATAGCGATGCCGGACGCTTGCAGCGAGTGCGCGATAATCTGCTGCGTTTAGGTCTGACAGCGGAACTGCAACCGGGCGATGCCGGAAAGCCGGATGACTGGTGGGACGGCGTGCCGTACGACCGGATTCTGGCCGATGTGCCGTGCTCCGCCTCGGGCGTGGTGCGACGCCATCCCGATATTAAATGGTTGCGACGAGCGCAGGATATTGACCGATTTGCGACACAACAAGCGCTTATTTTGTGTCAACTCTGGCGATGTTTGGCTGCGGGTGGTAAATTACTTTATGTGACGTGCTCGATCTTTCCAAAAGAAAATCAGGATCGTATTAATGCATTTTTAGCAAAGCATGACAATGCGCGACAGATACCGTTGCAGGGCGAGTGGATGACCGCCGGGCAATTGTTGCCGAATGATAATCACGATGGTTTCTTTTATGCCTTACTTGAAAAAAAATAAATTTTGGTGGGGAATAATGTTGTGGCTAAGCTTCTGTTTGCCCGTTTTCGCTGCAAATGCAGGCATACAGATCAAATCGGCCGAGTTGAAACAAATCGACGAAGTTTATTATCTGGACGCCAAACTGGATGTAACATTGAGCCCGATCCTTGAAGAGGCGCTCAAAAACGGCGTTTCCTTGTATTTTATTACCGATTTCGATTTTAGCCACCCGCGCTGGTATTGGTGGAATGAAGATTTTGCTCACATCAGTCGTGTCACCCGTTTGTCGTATAATGCTTTATTACGCCAATATCTTGTTTCCGGAGTCAATATTCCCGCCCGCGGTTTCGATACGCTCGCGGAAGCATTAACCCAATTAGGCAAGATCGATGACTGGCCTGTGATCGCACGCGACCGGCTGGTCAAGCACGAATTATATCAAGCCACTTTGAGTATGCGCCTTGATACGTCCGAATTGCCGAAACCCTTGCAAATCAATGCTATTGCCACAGGCAGATGGGAGCTCGACTCTACGCCGCTGGTGTGGATGATGACCCTGTGAAATATCTGGTTTTACTGAGTTTTATAGTCGGTACTGGGCTGGTCTATCTGCTTTCCAGCGCTAGCGCCAACACCGATCTGTTCGCGCATAATTTCCCGTGGCTGTTAGGCGCTACCGGAACGCTGGTGGCGGCGATGATATTGCTGGTCGGTTATCAGATCGTCCAATTGCGGCATAAAATGCAGGCCGGCGTATTCGGCGCTAAACTTACTTTCCGCCTGATGCTGGTATTCGGTCTGATGGCATTGTTGCCCGGCACGGTTGTGTATGCAGTATCGGTACAGTTTTTATCCAAAAGCATCGAATCCTGGTTTGACGTACGTGTCGACCGTGCGCTGGAAAGCGGGCTGAATCTGGGCCAGGTGGCGCTGGACAGCTTGCAGCACGAATTGATACGAAAAGCCGAATCGATGGCGCAAACCCTGGCCGAAAAACCGGCCAGCAGCCACCCGGGCGAGCTTAATTTGCTGCGCGAGCAAAACAATATTCAGGAAGCAACGTTGTTTAACGAGCATGGCAGGCTGATTTCTTTTTCCAGCAGTGAACGTTCTAGCTGGTCGCTGATGGTGCCGGATAACAGCGTGCTGTTGCAGATCCGCCAGCAACGTCCTTATTCGCGTATAGAAAATATTGAGGGGCGCGGATTGTACATGCGTGTAATCGTGCCGGTCAATTTGTTGTCGTTTACCGAAGATATACGAGTGCTTCAACTGTTGCAGCCGGTGCCGGTAAAACTTGCCGACGACGCCGAAGCGGTACGTCTGGCGTTTCAGGACTATCAGGAGCTATCGCTGTCGCGCCTTGGTTTGAAGCGTTTGTACGGCATGACGCTGACGCTGGCGATGGTTTTGACGTTGCTGACTACGGTCGCGCTGGCATTTTTGATCAGCGAGCAAATGGCGGCACCCCTGCGCGCGCTGGCAAAAGGTACGCGGGCGGTCGCGAAAGGCGATTTCAGCCAGATGCATCCGGTAAATAGTCGCGACGAACTGGGCATGTTGACCAAATCCTTCAATCGAATGACGCGCCAGCTGGCCGAAGCCCGTACTGCGACGGAAGACAGCCGGGCCCAAATCGAAAAATCGTATGCTTATCTCGAAACCGTGCTCGCCAACCTGACTTCAGGCGTAATCGCGTTCGACGAGCAGCTAAGGGTACGTAGCATCAATCCGGCGGCGGAAGAGATACTGGGCATCAATGCCAATGCGCTGCGCGGATTGCAGCCTTATCAATGGGCGGGGCATGCGGCGTATATCGCAGATTTCGCTTATGTCGTCGCGACGCAATTTCAATCCATGCCCAATGCCGTCTGGCAACAGCAGATTACCTATCGCGATTATCAGAACAAACGCATACTGCTGGTGCGGGGTACGAATCTGCTGCGCGGAATAGACGGGGGTTACGTATTGGTATTCGACGATATTACGCACCTGGTCCGCGCTCAGCGCGATGCCGCTTGGGGCGAAGTGGCCCGCCGTCTGGCGCACGAAATCAAGAATCCGCTGACGCCGATCCAGCTGTCCGCAGAACGCATAGAGCATAAATTTGCAGCCAAATTAAGCGTAGCCGATGCCGATACTTTGCGCCGTTCAATCCAGACTATCGTCACTCAAGTATCGGTCATGAAAGAAATGGTCAATGCATTTGCCGAATATGCCAAAACCCCGAAAGCTCTTTTGTTGCCTGTCAATCTAAATGCTTTGATAGGGGAAGTGCTTGATTTGTATGGACATGACGATACCATAAAATTAAAATTGTCGGACACTTTGCCTTTGGTGATGGGAGATGCGAAACTGTTGCGGCAGGTCATCCACAACTTGCTGCAAAATGCCCAGGACGCGTTGATCGGCATAAGCTCTCCCAGGATAGAGATTCGTACTCAGGTTATTGCCCAAGACGTGGAAATGCTTATCAGCGACAACGGTACGGGATTGCCGGTTGACGTGTTGGAAAGTCTGTTCGAACCGTATGCGACTACCAAGCCGAAAGGAACCGGGCTAGGGCTGGCGATAGTGAAAAAAATTATTGAAGAACATCAAGGTACGATTACTTTAGAGAATCGCCCGCAGGGTGGTGTGGTAGTATGTGTACGATTACCGGCAGCGGGACAGACAACGCACTTGGAGCACGATGCATGATAAGTAAGGAAATTCTGGTCGTGGATGACGAAATAGGCATACGCGAGCTTTTGTCGGAAATCTTGATGGATGAAGGCTACGATGTCACGTTGGCCGAAGATGCCGCGGCCGCACGCGAATATCGTTTGCACAGGCGTCCCGATCTGGTATTGCTCGACATTTGGATGCCGGAAACCGATGGTATCAGTTTGCTGAAGGAGTGGACGAACAGCGGCCAGTTGACGATGCCGGTAGTCATGATGTCCGGACACGGCACGATCGATACCGCCGTAGAGGCGATACGGATAGGCGCAATAGGATTTCTCGAAAAACCAATTGCCCTGAAGAAATTGCTCGACAGTGTGGCGCAGGGTTTGTTGCATCCCATTCCGCCACCTTCCGGTTCAACTCCGGACAATACGGCTTTTCCGCAATCTCTACCAGCCAGTGCCCAGGAAAACGACTATAAAGAAAGCGCAGAACAGCCCGACCTCTCGTCTGTTGCGAATCTCGGTTTTACTCTCGACTTGCCTTTGCGCGAAGCCCGCGACATTTTTGAACGCCATTATTTCGAGCGGTTGATTGTACAAACCGACGGCAATATGACTCGCGTCGCCGAATATGCGGGAGTGGAACGCACCCATTTATACCGTAAACTAAAACAGCTGGGCGTAGAGTTGAATAAAAAGCACAGTTAGGCTGATATATATAGCAAACGTTAAGACCGCTAAGGGGATAAATGTCTGCTTGCCCCAGTTCCGTCCGGGCTCAAATCGAATAGTTCGCATCCCTGGGTGTTGCATTGCAAATATCCGCCCCCGTTATACCAGTCGGGTAAAACCCAGCGTTCGCACATATGCTGATCCAGCGTAATCAAGTGGCGTGCAGGTCGATGAGTATGCCCATGTATCAGTCTGGGATAATCATACCGGCGCAATGTCGCAGCGACTGTATCGTCGTTGACATCCATGATCGCGGAGGTTTTCTCCTGTTTGGCGGATTCGCTGCGGTGACGTGCCTGTTCGGCAAGCGCGAGGCGCGTCTGCAAGGATTGCGCCAGAAATTGCTTTTGCCAATCTGGATTGCGCACCTGTTCCCTGAAATTTAAATATTCGACATCGTCGGTACATAAGGTATCGCCATGCATGAGCAGGGTCGGCGTCCCGTATAAATCCACCAATGCCGGATCGTCCAGCAACTGGCCCTGACAACTGCGGGCAAATTGTTCCGCGATGAGGAAGTCGCGATTGCCGTGCATAAAATATACCGCTGTCCCTGTATCGGCCAGATTGCTTAGTGCTGCCGCGATCCGGCGGTGCAAAGGCGCGTCCAGCGTGTCGTCACCCAGCCAGTATTCAAACAGATCGCCCAGAATATAGAGGCGGTCGGCTTGCGGGGCGGTTTGCTCCAGAAAATCGATAAACAGCCCGTTGGTGTCCGGCCTGCTGTCGCACAGATGCAAGTCGGCAACCAGCAGGCTGTGCGGCGCAGCAGGCACTAGACTACCTCGGCGCGCTCGATCATTACATCTTCGACAGGCACATCCTGATGACCTGCTTTATTGCCGGTTTTAACGCGCCGGATCTGATCGATGACGTCCTGGCCTTCGATTACCTTGCCGAATACGCAATAACCGTAACCTTGCGAATTGGGGGCGGTAAAATTTAAAAACGCATTGTTCTTTACATTGATGAAAAACTGGGAAGAAGCGGAGTGAGGGTCGGGAGTGCGCGCCATCGCTACGGTGTAAGCGTCGTTGGTAAGCCCGTTGGCCGCTTCGTTTTCGATTTGGGCATTGGTCGCTTTCTGTTTCATGCCGGGTTCGAAACCGCCGCCCTGGATCATGAACCCGTCAATCACGCGATGGAAAATCGTATTGTCGTAAAAACCGCCGTTCACGTAATCGAGAAAGTTGGCTACCGTTTTAGGTGCTTTTTCAGCATCCAGTTCGAGCGTTATGGTGCCGAAATTAGTATGAAGTTTTACCATGGTATAAATCCCTGTTCATTAAAAAAGTAGATCGTTATTGGCCGCAGCCGGACAGCATTACTTTGCCGGTTTCGCGCTAAGCTTGTCTTCCATGACCGGCGCAGGATGCGGAACGAATATCTGCGTGATCAGGGAAAGCTTGGCCGGAGCTGTCGTGTTTTTGCTATCCAGTTTTATGACTTTGGTATACGCGATACCAGCCATTTTAGCGTAAATATCGCCCAGATTCTCTTCGGCGACTGCATAATTCGGATTGATATGCACAGCCGTCTCAAGCGCCTTTCTGGCTTTGCGGTAATGGCCTTGCGCGGCATAAAGCGCGGCAAGGTTATTATAAGGTTCCGGCAGTTCGGGAAAATCCTCGTTCAGCGTGGTAAACACATCGATAGCCTGAGCATCTTTATGCTGACCGGTTAGAATCAGGCCTTTAAGAAAACGGGCAGAAGCGTCGTTAGGTTTTTTAGCCAGGTAAGCGTCGATCCTGTCGAGCGCGGCCGCATATTGCGTATGCGCATACAGGCTATTGATTTCATTAAGTTCTGTATCGTCAGCGGCGAGCGCGAACGGAGAAAAAACGAGAGCGGCAGCGAAAAACAGAGGTAAAAGGACAGTCCGGATCATTATGATATACTCGCCGATCGCTAATCAAGGGTATGATTTTAACAACAAATGCCCTGTATTTAAACCATTGCTTATTTTTGAATCTTTATGCTGAAAATTTATAACTCAATGGGCCGGGAAAAACAGGTTTTCGTTCCCATGCAATCCGGCCGCGTGCGGCTGTATGTTTGCGGCATTACTGCCTACGATTATTGCCATATCGGGCACGGCCGCGTCCTCGTGGTGTTCGACATGATTACTCGCTGGCTCGCGGCGTCGGGCTATGCGGTGGAATATGTGCGCAATATTACCGATATCGACGATAAAATCATCAGGCGGGCAGCAGAGAATGGCGAGTCTATCGGCGCATTGACGGAACGCTATACGGTAGCCATGCGAGAAGATGCAGCGGCATTGGGCGTCTTGCCTCCGGCGCACGAGCCGCGCGCGACGGAATTCATTGCGCAGATGATAGCGATGATCGCCGTGCTGATCGAGCGCGGTCTGGCGTATCCTGCCGCTAACGGCGACGTGTATTATGCGGTGCGGGAGTTTGCGGATTACGGTAAGTTATCGGGGAAATCGCTGGAAGAACTGAGGGCAGGCGAGCGCGTGGAAATCGACGTGCATAAACGCGATCCGCTCGATTTCGTTTTATGGAAAGCGGCCAAACCCGGAGAGCCGGCCTGGAAATCGCCGTGGGGCGACGGTCGTCCGGGCTGGCATATCGAATGCTCGGCGATGAGCGAGCATTATTTTTCCCATCATTTCGACATACACGGCGGCGGTCAGGATTTGCAATTTCCGCATCACGAAAATGAAATCGCCCAATCCGAAGGCGCGCACCAATGTACGTTGGCCAATTACTGGATCCATAACGGTTTCGTTCGCGTGGATAACGAAAAAATGTCCAA
>JAJYPZ010000029.1 GCA_021794855.1 Pseudomonadota bacterium
CTTCATCAGCACCGTTGCCAGAGATTCGTATCCGGGAACGATAGCCTGAATAGCGTTAGGCATGTTCCAGTTGATGCCGCGAAACCATTTAGGGCCGAAAGGCATTTTCATGGGCATGCCCGGATTTCCCAGAGGACTTACCTTGAGCACGGAAAGATCCTTGCGAACCAGCTGCAAGCCATAGAATGTGAAAAATATCTCAACCGAGTAATCCAGCGCAGCCGCTGTCGACGCCAAAATAAACGGTGGATACGCCCAATCCAGAGTTCCTTTGGTTGCGATGATCGCAAGTTTCTTTTGATCCATGTCAGCTCCTTTTCTTTCTTATAGTATTCGCCGTTTACGCTTCACGCCCGGGAATGCCTGAATGTGATTTATTTCTTCTTCATGAAGAAAGTAAATTCGCCGCCGGCTTGTGCGGAAGACAACAGCTCGTTCCCAGTCTGCTTTGCAAAAGCCTCGAAATCCTTGATGGCGCCCGGGTCTGTAGCAACAATTTTCAATACCTGGCCCGTACCCAGTTCACCCAGGCTTTTTTTGCAGCGCAGGATAGGCAAAGGGCAATTCAAACCACGTGCATCGAGTTCTTTATCAAAGTTCATTTCTTGTCTCCATCAAATTAAAAAATAAAACGCAAACTACACCCATAGCCATATGGGCCCCCACCGATTCAAATCGAAGAAAGCTGCTTGCCCGAGCGTATCCAGCCCATAATTCCGCCCTGCAAATTATAAACTTCGGTCAAGCCTTTCGAAGTCGCAAACGCACATGCCTGAGCTGAACGCCCTCCGGATTGGCAATAAAATACCACGGGCCGATCCTCAGGCAAATCTTGTATTTTCATAGGCAGCAAATGCAAAGGAATGTGCACCGCGCCTTCAATGCCCCCTCTTGAAACCTCTGCATCCGTACGCACGTCGATCAACATGCAGCTAGAGGCGGCTTTAAGTTGCTCCAAACCTTGCACATCGACTTCTTTGAAACCGTACATAGCTGCCCCAAGTTAATTAAAGCCTATTAATATACCAAATTACGCCAGCGATGCAAATAATTTCAGAAAATATTTCCGCCGCCGTTACTTGGCGGCACTCCGTCCGCATGCAAGCATTACCTGTCCGCCTGGAATCGCAGCTGTTCTGTTCAACTTGCCCGCCCGACCTGACTAACGTTCGTCGGCTGCGGGTCCAGCATTATAGCTCAAGAATCGTTGCGGCAGTTTACGTTCTCCGCTTTCCGTGCTACAGTCTTGAACGCTTGCAATTTCATGCAGCATCAATTTCTTAGCAGCGTATCGAGCATCGCGCTCAGCATTAGACAGGAGTCTGACCCGTGAACAAGAGTAATTTCAAAGAAAATACCCGTTATACCATTACCTGGCGAACTGCTGACGGAAAATTACGTCCGGCCAATATCTATATTTACAAACTGTTCGATAACGCGATGATTGCGCGCATGACCGACAAAAGTGGTTTTTTATATAAAATCAGTTATTCCGACATCATCAAAATTGTGGCCGAAGTGCCTGTAATCAAAGAAAACCAGTTTACGATTCCTGCAGCCGTGCTGGACGAAAAAATCTGGAAAGACCGCACTATCATGGAACGGTACTCATCTTCTCCGCATATGGGCAAATAATTCACCCCTGAATGGCGGCCGTCCGTTCGGACGCCGCCACTGCAGCCGGCTTCTCTGCCCCGTCGATTCGACGCCTCCGCGCCGACTTGACAATGAACGGCCAACCCCTAAACTAGAGCCATCTATTTAAGCGGATCATCTCTGGTTTGAACGAAATCCCAATCAGCGCGCTACTACTGACATTGCTTGTCCTGTTGCTGCTTTCGGCTTTTTTTTCGGTCTCCGAAACAAGCATGATGGCGATCAACCGTTACCGCATGCGCCATCTCGCCAAGCAAGGTCATAAAGGAGCAAGTCGCACAGCCGAATTGCTCGCCAATACCGATAAATTGCTGGGCGTTATTCTGCTCGGCAACAATCTTATCAACGCCGCATCGGCAACTCTGGTTACAATCATTTCGATTCGATTGTTCGGAAACAGCGAATGGGTACTGGGCGCGGCAACGATTGCCGTCACTTTCGCGATCCTGGTATTCAGCGAAATAACGCCCAAGGTCATAGGCGCAGCGTATCCGGATAAAATAGCTTATCCGGTCAGTTTTATCCTGCGCCCCCTGCTTTCGCTGGCCTACCCCATCGTCTGGTTCGTCAATTTATTCGTCCAGGCATTGCTGCGCTTGATGCGCTTGCGACCGAATGCCAGTAACGAAGAAAACATATTAGGAATCGGCGAACTGCGCACTTTAGTCATGGAATCCGGCAAGCTGCTGCCTGCAACGCACAGAAGCGTATTGCTCAATCTGCTCGAGCTGGAAAACATTACCGTCAACGATGTCATGACGCCGCGTCACCTGATCGAAGCAATCGCCATCAATGAATCGAGCGAAGTCATTACCCGCCAGCTCACCAGCAGCCGGCACACGCGTTTACCGATATATCGCGATCAATTGAATGAAATAATAGGTATCGTGCATTTGCGTGCGCTGGCCAGAGATTTGCGCAACGACGATATCAATGCCCAAACCATTACCGCCCATGCCCAGGCACCGTATTTTATACCGTCGGGCACCTTATTATTCACACAACTGCGGCAATTTCAGGAAAATCAGCTCAGTCTCGGTCTTGTTGTCGACGAATACGGCGAATTGCTGGGTCTGGTCTCGCTGGGCGACATACTTGAAGAAATGGTGGGCGAACTGGACAATAGCGCGCACGCCCGATTTTCCGGTTACATCCCGCAGGCTGACGGCAGCTGGCTGATAGAAGGCACCAGCACCATCCGCCAGATCAACCGCAGATTGAAGTTCGATCTACCCGACCACGGGCCAAAAACCATTAACGGATTGATACTGGAGCATCTGGAAGCCATCCCGGAAGCCGGAACTACGCTCAAGATCGCGGAATACCCGATAGAAATTATTCAAGTTCAGGAACGCCTGGTGAAAACAGCTCGCATTTTCCCCCGGCTAAATCCCCTCTGACGGGTTTACAAAGACGGCTACTCGGCGCATCATTACTCCCGAAAGCAAGGGGCGGAAGTTAAACATAGGTCTAATTATTATATATTTATCATGTCAGCTATTTCACCTCCCATTATTTTAACCGGGCTTGCGCGAGCACTGGTCAGTCAGCACTGGCTGACAGAAGAAGAAGCCGAGACGCTGATAAAGCAGGCCAAAAACAATAACGAAAATTTCGTTACGCAAGTCATCGAAACCAAAAAAGTCAAGGCAGTTAAATTAGCGGAATTTGCCGCTACGCAGTTCGGCTTCCCTTATTTCAATCTAAGCGCTATAGACCCTGATGTCATACCAAAAAAAATTCTGGACCCGAAACTGGTCATCAGCCGTCGCGTCATTGCTTTATATCAGCGCGGCAATAGACTGTCGGTAGCTGTATCGGATCCGACCAATCTGCAGGCGATCGACGAAATCAAATTCCAGACCAATCTGGCTGTCGATATTATCGTCGTAGAAGACGACAAACTGGGCAGACTTATAGCGCAAATCAGCGACTCCGAAGATAGTGCCTTATCGGATCTCGCCACCGAAGAATTCGAACTGGATTTTACTAACGATGAAGCCCTCGCATTAGCCAGAGCGAATGAACTCGAAACACAGGATGTAGACGATGCTCCGGTCGTGCGCTACCTGCAGAAAATATTGCTGGACGCCATTAACGATAACGTATCGGATATCCATTTCGAGCCCTATGAAAAATTTTATCGGATCCGTTATCGTCTCGACGGCATATTGCGCGAGGTTGCGCAGCCGCCGCTAGCCATTAAAGACAAATTATCATCCCGGATCAAGGTGATATCCAAGCTCGACATTTCCGAGAAACGCGTTCCGCAAGACGGCCGCATGAAGCTGGTGCTCTCGAAAAACCGTGCGATCGATTTCCGCGTCAGCACCCTGCCTACGCTTTACGGCGAAAAAATCGTCATGCGCATTCTGGACCCGACCAGCGCAACTTTAGGCATCGACGCGCTGGGTTACGAGCCGCATCAGAAAGAACTTCTGCTCGCCGCCGTGCAACGTCCGTACGGTATGATACTGGTAACGGGGCCTACGGGAAGCGGTAAAACCGTTTCGCTTTATACCTGCCTCAACATTCTCAACAAGCCCGGAATCAATATTTCCACAGCCGAAGACCCCGCAGAAATCAATTTGCCCGGCGTCAATCAGGTCAACGTCAACGATAAGGCCGGCCTCACATTTTCCGTCGCCCTCAAATCGTTTCTGCGTCAGGATCCCGACGTCATCATGGTCGGTGAAATCCGTGATCTCGAAACTGCTGAAATCGCCATCAAAGCTGCGCAAACCGGTCACATGGTGTTGTCGACGGTGCACACTAACGACGCTCCGTCCACACTGACGAGGCTGATGAATATGGGTATCGCCCCTTTTAATATCGCTTCCAGTGTCATTCTGATTACCGCGCAGCGGCTGGCCAGGCGCTTATGCAAATGCAAACAGCCGATCGAAATTCCAACCGCCGCCCTGCTTCGCGCCGGCTTCAAGGAAGAGGAACTCGACGGCAGCTGGCAGGCTTACCGGGCAGCGGGCTGCGAATTATGCAAAGAAACCGGATACAAAGGACGACTCGGCATCTACCAGGTCATGCCGATTACCGACGCCATGACCCGCATTATCCTGAACAACGGAAATGCAATAGACATTGCAGATCAGGCAAGACGCGATGGCGTCAACGATCTGCGCCGCTCCGGCTTGAATAAAGTTAAACTGGGCATCACATCGCTCGAAGAAGTGGAATCGGTAACGAACGAGTAATGCGGCCAATTAAATCATAACCGATACAATAAATTATAATTCGCAATCGATAAAAAGTTCCTAGAATGGATATTAGGGCTCGTTAACGAGCCCTTAGCTCCGGCGAGTGGTTATGATTATCGCCAGGAGTTCACGGAACAATAATATTCGGAGACTGAAACATGGCTGTCGCAAAAAAAACTACAAAATCACAAAAGAGAGACAGCGCATTCAGTTGGGAAGGCGTCGATAAAAACGGGAAAAAAATTCAGGGCGAAATGATCGCCGCAGGAGAGGCAGTCGTCAGCTCAACCTTGCGACGGCAGGGCATCAATCCGAAAAAAATCAAGAAAAAAAGCGGTATCACCGGCGGTAAAAAAATTTCGGGCAAAGATGTCGCGCTGTTTACTCGCCAGCTTGCAACCATGATGAAAGCTGGCGTGCCACTGCTGCAATCGTTCGATATTGTAGCCAAAGGCCATGCCAATCCTTCCGTACAAAAGCTGCTGATAGACATCAAAACCGACATTGAGGGCGGCAACAGCCTGAGCCAGTCGTTTTCAAAGCACCCCCTCTATTTCGACACGCTTTATATTAATCTGGTCAATGCCGGCGAGCAGGCGGGTATTCTCGATCAGGTTCTGGACCGTCTTGCCACATATCAGGAAAAAACTATAGCTATTAAAGGAAAAATCAAATCCGCCCTGTTTTATCCGGTCTCGATTATTGTCGTTGCCTTCGTCATCACCGCTATCATCATGCTGTTTGTCGTTCCTGCCTTCAAACAACTGTTCAGCAGCTTCGGAGCCGACTTGCCGACACCGACCTTGATCATGATGAGCATCTCTGACTTTTTTGTAAAATATTGGTGGCTGATATTCGGATCTATCGGCGGCGGCCTTTGGTTTTTCTTCTATACCTGGAAACGTTCGAGAAAGATGCAGGAATTCATGGACCGGGCGATGCTCAAGCTGCCGATTTTCGGTGCCGTACTGGAAAAAGCGGCGATTGCGCGCTGGACGCGCACGCTGTCCACTATGTTCGCTGCCGGGGTACCGCTGGTCGAAGCGCTCTCTTCCGTCGCCGGAGCCGCAGGGAATATTGTGTTTTTCAACGCAACCACGAAAATACGGGCTGAAGTCAGCACCGGCACCAATTTGACTAACGCCATGCAAAATAGCGGGATTTTCCCCAATATGGTGCAACAGATGGTCGCTATCGGCGAAGAATCCGGCGCACTTGATACGATGCTCGGCAAAGTCGCCGATTTCTACGAAGGCGAAGTCGACGACGCAGTGGCTGCATTGTCCAGCCTGATGGAACCTATCATCATGGTTGTATTGGGTGGACTGATCGGCAGCATGGTGATCGCCATGTATCTGCCTATCTTCAAAATGGGCAGCGTGGTCGGATAATGTTGCTGTCCTTATTGCAAACCAGTCACACATTTTTCATTACAGTCTGCGCGGTCTTGGGTTTGATCGTCGGCAGCTTTCTGAATGTGGTGATCTATCGACTGCCCAAAATCATGGAACGTGAGTGGCGCGCTCAATGCGCCGAGCTGAACGGCCACCCAATAGCGGATGAATCGCCTTACACGCTAGCCGTACCCCGCTCGGCCTGTCCGACCTGCGGGCATACGCTCCGCGCCGCCGAAAACATTCCTCTGCTGAGCTATTTATGGTTGCGCGGAAAATGCCGGCATTGCCGCGCAGACATCGGCATTCGCTATCCCGTCGTCGAAGCGCTGACCGGCATTTTGTCCGGCTACGCTGCCGCTCATTTCGGTTACGGCCTTCCTGCCGCCGCGGCGATATTATTGATCTGGTCATTAATTGCACTGACCTTTATCGATTTCGACACCCAGCTTTTGCCTGACAGCATCACTTTACCGCTGCTCTGGCTTGGGTTGTTTTTTAATTTGAATAATGGGTTCGTCCCCTTGCACTCCGCTGTCATCGGCGCGATTGCAGGGTACTTGAGCTTGTGGAGTGTATATTGGCTGTTCCGGCTGATCACCGGCAAGCACGGAATGGGCTATGGCGATTTCAAACTGCTCGCGGCGCTGGGCGCATGGCTAGGATGGACCATGCTACCACTGATTATCCTGTTATCCTCGGCTATCGGAGCGATAGCCGGCATCAGCCTGATGATCCTGACCAAACGCGGAAAGTCCGTGCCTATACCGTTCGGTCCTTATCTGGCGGGTGGCGGTCTGGTAGCGCTGTTTTGGGGGAAAGCGCTGGTTTTCACCTATCTTTCCACTTTTGCCTGAACATGAATAAAAGTTTGATCATCGGCCTGACCGGTGGCATAGGCAGCGGCAAAAGCAGCGTAAGCGCCATATTCGAGGAATTGGGTGTCCCGGTAGTCGATACAGACAAAATCGCACATGCGTTGACGGCCTCTCACGGCTCGGCGATGCCGGATATAATCGAAATGTTCGGTACGGAATTCCGGAATGAAGACGGCTCGCTCAATCGGCCGCTCATGCGCGATCTTGTCTTCAGCGACGATAATGCCAGAATCAAGCTGGAAAACATCCTGCATCCGATGATTTACCAGGAAGCCATCCGGATGATGTCGCTGCACCGCGAAGCCAGATATATTTTACTCGTAGTCCCCTTGCTGCTCGAGACCGGAACCTATCTGCCATTGGTTGACCGGATACTGGTAGTCGATTGCGAGGAAACCCAGCAGATCAGCCGCACCATGAAACGCAGCCGGCTCGACGAAATCGCCGTTCAGGGTATCATGAACCGGCAAATACCTCGCAGCGAGCGGTTGCAACATGCAGATGACGTGATTTTAAATCATGACCGGCAGGAAGCCACCCGCCGGCAAATTCTAGAACTCGATCGTTTGTATATCAGACTTTATCAAAATCGGTATAACGGCGAAGCCGGGACAGAATAATAGCGCCGACCCGGCTAAGATCGACAGACATTTGCCAACACACTCAATATCGTGTCAGAATTAACATCCTATCGTTTAGGTAAGCCACATAACCGCGTGATTCATTACGAATATCCACTTAACGAGCGCATCAGGACTTTGCTCAGACTCGAGGGCTTATTTCAAAAAGCATTCTATTTTATCGCCCTCGACGAACCCCTGCCGCACCAGACCGCCTTGTTTGCAATTTTCGATATCATCGAAGTCGCGACCCGGGCCGACTTGAAGTCGGATCTGCTGCAGGAATTGGAGCGGCAGCGTCAAAGCCTGGAATTGCTCAGGCATAACCGGGCGATCGATACCGTCAAACTCGAAGAAGTGCTGGATGAAATCAATCAGTGTCTGAAATCCGTACACAGCCTGGCCGGCAGACTCGACCAGACGATCAAGGAGCACGAGTGGCTCGCCAACGTCAAACAACGCGCCGGCATACCAGGCGGGGTGAGCGGCTTCGATCTGCCGGTGTTCTACCATTGGCTGCACGCAAGTTCCGACCTGCGGCGCGACAATCTTACTTCATGGCTCACTCCCATGCTGCCTATCTATCGCGGCCTCAGTATCGTTCTCAAACTGCTGCGTGAAAGCGGTCAGCCGCAAACCACGTTGGCATTGAAAGGCTGCTATCAGCAAATGCTTGCAGGCCGCAACGCTCAGTTGCTTAAAATCAGTCTCAACCCTTCCGTACCCTACGTCCCGGAAACCAGCGCCAATAAATATGCAATCAGCGTGCGCTTTCTCTGTTTTACCGAAATGCCGCCCAAGTCCTGCACCGAGGACATAGAATTCGATCTGGGTTTTTGCAATTTATGAAACCGCCTGTTATCGTCAAATGTCCGACTTGCCAGACTCCCGTGACCTGGTGCACAGAACAGACCTATCGGCCTTTTTGCTCGGAACGCTGCCGCTTGATTGATCTAGGGCAATGGGAAAGCGAGCGCTACACGCTGCCCGTAATCAAACCTCTGGACGAAAAATCCGGCGCAGACGACGATTAGCTTCGCGCCCTATCTATAATATCCTGGCAGTTATCATGCGCGCATCGTCGT
>JAJYPZ010000030.1 GCA_021794855.1 Pseudomonadota bacterium
ATAATAGGTGTCGCAGCGCTTTTCTCGCTACTCTTGTCCGGCAATGCTCACGCCGTACCGGCTTTTGCCAGACAGACGGGCCAAAACTGCCTGGCGTGTCATGCCGGGGGCAATTTCCCCGAACTCACTCCTTACGGTCGTTTATTCAAACTAACAGGATATACCATTGGTAAACGCACGATACCACTGGCGGTAATGGGCGTTTTCGGTTCCACCAACGTCAAGGGACCTACGCCGACCGGCCCGGGCCATACCGCTACGGATGGATCTCTTACCTTTGATACCGGCAGTTTGTTTGTGGCCGGAAAAATCACCGACAAATCCGGGGTGTTTGCGCAATTTACCTACGGAAATTATGCCAACACCAATTATATTCTAGATTCTGGAGACCCTTCCACCGGACATATCGGTTCGGATAACACCGATTTCCGGTATGCCGATCAATTGATCAACGGCGACCAGAATTTCATTTATGGCTTCGATATCAATAATAATCCCGGCGTCGAAGATGTATGGAACAGTACGCCGGCCTGGGGCTACAATGTTGTACCTATCAGTACCGGTTTCGCCCCGGCCTCCCTGCCGATCATTGATGGGGGTCTAGCGCAGCAAGCGGTAGGTGCAGGCGCTTATATGTACTGGGATAAAACAGTTTATGCGGAAATCAGCGGCTATCGTACCGGAGACGGCGTATATTCCTTCATGACGCAAGGTAACGGGCAGCAGATCAACATCAAGGGCGAAAATCCTTACCTGCGTCTGGCATTGACCCATGACTGGGGCGCTCAGAATGCCATGGTCGGATATTCATACTTCGACGTTAATGAATATGTACCCGGCATGCAAAATCTGACAAACCATTATCGCGATAACACGATCGATTTTCAGTATCAGTATCTGCTCGATCCGCACACTTTCACCGTCGATGTAACCCGTACCAATGAAACGATCAATTACGGCGATGCAGGATCGGCGCCCGACAGCATCAATTCCCTGATGGCCAAGGCTACCTACACCTACGAAGCCAAATACGGCGCCGCGCTCGAATACTTCAATATCAGCAACAGTTCGAACAACATCGGCAATACGAATTCGAACTACAATCCGAGCGCCATAGCCGGAGAATTCAGCTCCCAGACCGGCACCGAAGGCTGGACGCCGGAAGTGTTCTGGTTACCGGTACAGAATGTTCGGATCGGCGTGCAGTATACGATGTTCAATCGGGTCGATGGGGTCGCTACAGGTGGGGCGGACGCGATCAACGGTAAGGCCAGCGACAATAATCAGGTAGTGTTTTATATCTGGGGCGCATATTAGAAGCCTGCTGCCAGCATAATTGAATCCGGGATGCGTTTGTTGTGTTATCTGAGCGCATCCCATCATGAAAACGATGCGGAGAAGTAAAATGAAAAAAATCGCTATAGGTTTAATATTGGCATCGACCATCGTAACCGCCGGTTGCAATACAACAGCCAGTTCACGCAATCTGGCAGATGCCAAAGTATCGGGGCAGGATCTGGCGCAGCAGGTTTGCTCGATATGTCATGGCCCTGACGGCAATTCGACCAACCCGACCTTTCCCAAGCTGGCAGGACAGCAAAGCGTCTATCTAGTCGGGCAGCTTAAAGAATTCAGAAGCCATGACCGCTCCGATCCGGCGGGATATCAATATATGTGGGGCATTGCCCGCCATCTGACCGACAAACAGATTGCAGAACTGGCGGCTTATTTCAGCGCGCAGAAAAACATACCGGGTCCATCGCGCAATCCCGAACTGGAAGCCGAAGGAAAACAGATATTTACCCACGGCATTGCGGCCCAGAATACGCCGGCCTGCGCTACCTGCCACGGCCCGGATGGAGCGGGTAACGGAATATTCCCGCGCATTGCCGGTCAGCATGCCAATTACATAGAAAAACAGCTAGGAATATTTAAAAATACCGGACAACGGCCTGACGGTGCAATGATGAAGGTGATTACCCACAACATCACTCCAGCCGAAGTCAAAGCTGTAGCGGCCTATCTTGCTACGCTTTGACATCGGTGAATGAGTGGTTACGGGTTCGTAGCATTGAAGCGGAGTATGTTTTTTTATGTTCTACTGAACAGGAGTGTCAAATGATGAATGCATTAAACAGAAAAAAAGTAACACGCCGCAACTTTCTTAAAACCGCTACGCTATTGGCGACGATCGCAGCCATTCCTGTAAGCGTGGTGAACAAGGAAGCGTTTGCTGCAAAAATGGCGAAAGCAAGCATGCAATATCAGGATCAGCCCAAAGGAGCTCAAAAATGTTCGCAATGCACGCAGTTTATCCCCGGTAAATCTGCCGCGGCGAAAGGCAGCTGCAATCTGATCGACGGAGCTATCAGCCCGAACGGCTGGTGCCTGGCTTATGCTCCCAAGGCTTGATTGCAAGCTTCATTTACTGTTGCCGGTTTTCTGATTAATCCCATCGCGCTCCTTTAAGGAGCGCATTCCATTGTTACGCGCAATATGCTATCGTGTCCTAAATGCGATAAAACAGGTTCGTGTTAACTTACAGTTGATACTGTCGCGCTCGCGCGCCGAAAACTGATCTATCTACCCCACTGTCGCAGTAAACCGAACGTAATTGAGCGCATGAAATAGACAAAAAGATCGCCAATACCTATTATTCAGGATCATAGTTTGCCGTCAGGAGAGCGTGAAGTGCTGGAAACACAGTTACCCCATTTGCACATTAAAAATAAAAACCTGCTGCCTGTCGTTCAAGGGGGGATGGGCGTAGGAATCTCCGCGCACAGACTCGCAGGCAGCGTTGCAGGCTTGGGGGCGGTAGGTACTATTGCCAGCATCGATCTGCGCCATCACCACGCGGATCTGCTCGAACAGAGCCGCCATTGCCGCGACAAACAGACTCTGGACCAGCTCAACCTGATCGCGCTGGACCGCGAAATCCGGGCGGCTTTACAGGCAGCGGCAGGCGAAGGAATGGTCGCCGTTAATGTAATGAAAGCGGTAGCAGAGCATCCCGGACTGGTTCGTCAGGCTTGCGCCAGCGGTGCGCAGGCCATAGTCATGGGCGCGGGTTTGCCGCTGGATCTGCCCGATCTGACCGAGGGCTATCCTGGAGTAGCCTTGATTCCGATTCTTTCCGATGCCCGCGGCATCCAGATTCTGCTGAAAAAATGGCTACGCAAAAACCGCTTGCCCGATGCGATCGTGATCGAACATCCGCGTTATGCCGGCGGTCACCTCGGCGCGCCGAAGCCAGAAGAAATCAACGATCCGCGTTTCGATTTTCCGGGAATCCTGGCCAGCGTCTTCCAGTTATTCAAGGAACTCGACATCGAGCGCGAACGCATCCCGTTAATTACCGCCGGCGGAATTAACACCCATGAAAAAATCCGCTCTCTGCTGGAACTCGGCGCCAGCGCCGTGCAATTGGGTACGCCCTTCGCCGTGACCGAGGAAGGCGACGCCCACCCCAATTTCAAAAAAGTGCTGGCCGAAGCCCGACCGGAGGACATAGTCACCTTCATGAGCGTAGCCGGTTTGCCGGCGCGCGCGGTATTAACGCCCTGGCTGCGCAATTATCTCCGGCGCGAAAGCAGATTGCAGGAATGCACGAAAAGCCATCCGGACCGCTGCGCTTCGGGCTTGCACTGCCTGACGCAATGCGGCTTGCGCGACGGCAATGCCAAAGCGGGTCAATTCTGCATAGACTCTCAGCTGGCCGCTGCTTTGCGCGGCGACCTCGCTAAAGGATTGTTTTTCAGGGGTGCGGAAAGCCTGCCGTTCGGTGAAGCGATCCGTCCCGTGCGGGAACTGATGCACTATCTTCTCACCGGAATAAAACCCGCTATTAACTGATTCCAGATCGCTATCTGCGCCGCGCTATAACCGGTACCGATGGACGTTCTGTCAGATGGTACGGGAGTATCGCGGAGCGGATTCTTCCGTTTGCTGCAGATAAGCGTCAAATGCCATGGCGATATTGCGCAGGAAAATACGTCCCTCATCCGTCACCCGGATGCGTTCGGCGCTCAACTGCACCAATCCGTCCAGTTCCATTTCCTGCAATTGTTCGAGACCGCTTTCGAAATACCGATCGAAATCGATATCCCATTTTCGGCTGAAGGCGATCTTGTCGAGTTCCAGATCGCACATCAAGGAGACGATCGCATCGCGGCGCAATTTATCGTCGCGCGAGATGCGCACGCCGCGCTCGGTTGCCAGATTGCCGGCAGCGATGCAATTCTCATAATCGCTCAGTTTCTTGGCATTTTGCACATAAACATCTTCGGTCTGGCTGATGGCAGAAACTCCGAATGCATAAATATCGCAGTTTTTGTGAGTGGTATAGCCCTGAAAATTACGCCACAGGGTCTTGTTCTCCCGCGCCTTGACCAGTTCGTCGTCAGGCCGGGCAAAATGATCCATGCCCACATATACGTAACCGGCGGCACCGAGACGTTCCATGATCAGTTTCTGCAACGCAACGCGGGTATTGAAATCGGGCAAGGCGGCATCTTGTATCAATTTCTGGTGTTTTTTGATCCAGGGGACGTGAGCATAACCGAATACGGCCATACGATCGGGGCGCATATCGAGCACGCGGTCCAGCGTCGCCGTAAATGTTTGCACCGTCTGATGCGGCAACCCCACCATCAAATCCATATTGATGCTATCGAAACCCGCATCCCGCATCCAGCCATAAACCTCGCGCACCATAGATTCCGGTTGCACGCGGTTCACCGCGATTTGCACAACGGCATCGAGATCCTGTATTCCCAGGCTGAGCCGGTTAAAACCCGCTTCCTTGAGCGCCATCACATGGTCGCGCGTTAATTCCCGCGGGTCGACTTCGCAACCGATTTCAGCGTCTGTCCCTATCGAAAACCGGCCAGACAGATGCTTGAATAATGCGCGAATATCGTCGGGACGCAAATAAGTAGGCGTACCACCACCCCAATGTATCTGCCTGACCATCCGTCCGGGCGCAACAAGGTTGGCGACGCGGTCAATTTCTTGATATAAAACACCAAGATAAGCGCTTGCTTTGCTGTAATCCCTGGTTGCTATCATGTTGCAGCCGCAGTAGTAGCACAGGGAGTCGCAGAAGGGGATATGGACGTAGAGCGACAAATCCCTCCCGCCGTTTTGGGTTGCCGTCAGTTCCTCGTGCCATGCTTTATCAGCAAAATTTGTCGCAAAATAAGGAGCTGTAGGGTAAGACGTATATCTGGGACCCGGCTTGCTGTATTTTTGCAATAATTCAGTATGAAATTCCATGATCGATATTCATGTAGAAATGTCTTTTTATTATAGGCCTTTCCTCGAATAGTTTCAGAAATTTCTGAAACGCTGATTCAAAACCAGCACTCTGAATTGGAAAGGTAAGAAAAACGAGAAAAGCAGTGTACGATAAAGCACCGAACTCTGCTATCGAAATTGAGACCATAAAATGACCCCTTATAATATTCCGTCAATAAAATGAACCATCGAGCGCTTAAAACATTTACTTATGGATTGGCAACGCTGATTTTGATTGTGGTTCTTTTTATCGTTTTTTTCGACTGGAACTGGCTGCGGCAACCTATCGAACATATCGTTAAGGATAAAACCGGTCGAACTTTGCTTATCAAAGGCAATCTTTCTGTACAACTGGGCTGGCCTATCATTCGTTTTCAAGTTGGCGACGTAACATTTGCCAATCCAGCCTGGGCCGCTCAACCGCTAATGCTGTCGGTAAAACGCATCGATAGCGGCATTAACCTGGCGCGCCTGTTCGATCACGAAGTGCTGATCCCCAATGTCCGTCTGGAACAACCGCTTATTTTTCTCGAGATTTCGCCGGACGGCCGTAAAAACTGGCTGCTGGACCGAAAACAGAAAAAGTCGAGCACAACACCCACCATCGGCAATATTTTATTGGATAGCGGACAGATTACCTTTCTACAATCGGCCCAACATACCGATATTGTCGCCTTGTTGTCGACCCGGCAAATCGCACCCGGTCGCTCGGCTGGTGACATTGTATTCAGCGCATCCGGGAAACTCAAAGGGCTCCAGTTAAAAGCTCACGGTAACGGAGGCCGCATCTTATCGCTGAACGACCAGAATCTGCCTTATCACCTGAATATCGCAGCCCAATTGGGGCAGACGAAAGTCAACGCAGTGGGAACGATTACCAATCTTGCACATTTCAGTGCTGTCGATCTCGATGTTGCACTCAGCGGCGAAAGTCTCGATCAGCTTTATCCGCTCATAGGCATTACTCTGCCTCGCACTCCGCAATACGCCACCAAAGGGCATTTGCTGCATAACGACAAAAAATGGCAGTACGAGAATTTTATCGGCCGCATAGGTAAAAGCGATATTGAGGGGAATTTCGCCATAGATCAAAACGGTCAGCGCCCATTCTTAAGCGGAAATCTGACATCCAAATTACTAGATCTCGCCGATCTTGGGCCTCTGGTCGGTAAAAAACCGGCACCGAAGACTGCCGCGAAAACAAACGGCAGGGCACCATCAGCAACCGACGAACAATCGACAAAAAAAGACGTTTTGCCGAATATGCCTTTCAGAACCCAAAGGTGGGGCAAAATGAATGCCGACGTGATGATCCATGCTACACGCATAGTTCGGTCTAAAGGGTTGCCTGTCGAAAATCTGACCACGCGCATCCAGCTTCACGATTCTGTTCTTACGCTGAACCCGCTCAATTTCGGTGTCGCAGGCGGCAATCTGGAAGGTGCAATTACGCTGGACGGACAACGCAACCCTATTCATGCCGCAATTCTGATCCATGCGCGTAAATTGCTGCTTAAAAAATTATTTCCTACCGTAAAACTGTCCAAAACCAGTATCGGTCAAGTCAATGGCGACTTCGACCTGAGCGGTAACGGAGACGCCGTCAAACAGATGCTAGGCAGTGCTAACGGCAAATTCGTCCTGTTGATCGATAGCGGCGAAATCAGCAAGATGATGCTGGAAACGGCTCAACTGCATTTATGGGAAATGCTGGAAACTAAATTATTTGGCGATAAAAACATTAAAATCAATTGTGCAATCGCCAATTTCAATGTCGATAACGGCGTATTTCAGACCCGAACTTTATTGCTCGATACGGGAATTACCACCGTTGTCGGTAACGGCGATATCGATATGAAGCAGGAAAGCCTGCATATCGACCTTAAACCGCATACCAAAGTCATGAGTCCGGTGGCATTGCGTACGCCTATCTATATCCGGGGCACCTTCGCAAAACCTGATATCACTGTCAATAAAACCGATCTGGCATTGCAGGGTGCCGGTGCAGTGGCATTAGGGGCTATCAATCCTCTGCTCGCCATCATTCCTCTTGTCGAAACCGGACCCGGCAAACACAGCGAATGCGGCAAACTGATCGAACAGGCTCAAAAATCACGCGGCAAAATCAATAATTCCGCTACCGGCAAAGCCGCAACTTCAACGACAAACACGCAAACATTGCCGAGCGCCGGACAGACAAATAACAAATAGCCGACAAAAAAATTCCCGACCCGGATACCACCGGTCGGGAATTTATCGGGCCGTCATCACTGCGCTATCTTTTACCAGGCTTCATTATCACTTTCGTCCAGCCATCACTGCGTTCGTCAAAGTTTTTATATCCTTCCGGAGCTTGTTCCAGCGATAGCTCGTGCGAGATAACAAAAGAGGGATTCGCTTTATCGACCTCGATCAGATCGCGCAGTTGCCGATTATAGGCTTTGACATTCGCCTGGCCGGTTGCGATACGTTGGCCTTTCATCCAGAATTCGCCAAAATCGAAAGCTAATTGTCCTTTTTTTGCCAACTTGTCGTGCGCTCCCGGATCGTCCGCAATAAAGACGCCGACCACTCCCAGCGTACCGGTTGCACGCACGGTTTTAACCAGATTGTTCATGGTCAGATTCGGCACCTCATGATTGTGATGATCGCAACATTGGTAGCCTACGCATTCGCAACCGCAATCCGCGCCCTCCCCTTTGGTCAATTCCAGAATCTGATCGACGCAATCTCCGTTGGAATCGTCAATGGCGATTGCTCCAACCTGTTCGGCCAGTGCCAGTCTGTCCTGATGGGTATCAACCACCATGATCTTGCTGGCGCCTTTGATCGCTGCCGAATGCGCAGCCATCAGCCCTACCGGTCCGGCACCGTAAATCACCACTGATTGTCCGGGACGCAATTGCGCCAGTTCGGTCGCATGATATCCGGTAGGGAAAATATCAGACAGCATAACGTAATCGTTTTCCTTTTCCTCCGCATCTTCCGGCAATTTCAAACAGTTGAAGTCAGCATACGGCACACGCAGATATTCGGCCTGCCCGCCGCTGTATGGCCCCATTCCGGCGAATCCGTAAGCAGCGCCGGCGGTTCCTGGATTGGCGGTCAGGCAAAAACCGGTCAGGCCGCGCTCGCAATTCTTACAAAAACCGCAGGCAATGTTAAAGGGCAAACAAACCCGGTCTCCAACCTTGATGCTCATTACCGCGTTACCGACTTCAACCACAGTGCCCAGATTTTCATGGCCTAATATACGACCAGATTCCATATTGGTACGACCTTCGTACATATGCAAATCCGAACCGCATATATTGGTCGTCGTGATTTTAACCAGTACATCGGTAGGATGTTCAATTTTAGGATCGGGCATATCCATTACCTTGATATCCCGTGGCCCTTGATATACTACAGCTCTCATAACTGAGTCTCCTTTTTAATCGGTACGCTGGATTACCGGACCGGCATATCTGGAACTATGCCGTG
>JAJYPZ010000031.1 GCA_021794855.1 Pseudomonadota bacterium
TAGTCGTTCTCGAAGAATACGAGCATGCCTGCGCACGCGGCGCACGTATCTATGCAGAGCTCGCCGGTTTCGGCATGACGGGCGATGCGTATCATATGACTGCTCCGGTGGAAAGCGGGGAAGGCGCGGCGCGCTGTATGCGCAATGCCATGCGCAATGCCGGCGTCAACCCCGATGAGGTCGATTATATCAATGCGCACGGTACTTCAACGCCTTTGGGGGATCTGGCGGAAACTGCGGCGATCAAACTGGCTTTCGGCGATCATGCTTATAAAACCGCCATCAGTTCGACCAAATCCATGACGGGGCATTTACTCGGTGCGGCCGGTGGCGTCGAAGCCGTATTTGCTGCGCTGAGCATTTACCATCAAATTGCGCCGCCGACTATCAATATGTTCGATCAGGACGAAGCCTGCGATCTGGATTTTGTGCCCAATACGGCGCGCCAGATGAAAATCGACGTCGCGCTGTCCAATTCGTTCGGTTTCGGCGGTACGAATGGCACGCTGGTTTTTCGCAAAGTCTAGCCTTGGCGGATGTTGCGGCGGATGTCAATCGCGGTACTGATTCGTGCCCACCGCTCGCTTAGCCGCGATTCCGGATATATTCACACTCCATGCGCGTGATCCGGCGCGGTATCCGGTTTTACTGGAAACCGCTGCCGGCAATGGATGGGATATTCTGCTCGCTTATCCTTACAGCATAAATAATTATCCGGCCTGTCGCCGGAACGATTTTTTCGAACACTTCGCTTCGTCCTGGCAAGAAGCCCATGCCGCTACCGATCAGGAAGCGAATATACCGTTTCGCGGTGGCTGGTTTGTGTATCTCGGGTACGAATTGCTGCACAGTCTGGAACCGAGCGTAATTGCACGCAGTGTGGATTCAGGGGATTTTCCGTCGGCCGGATTTATGCGGATTCCCGCTGCGTTGATGATAGACCGGACGGCCGGTACAGCTTGGGCGTTTGCCGAATCCGCAGAATTGCTGAATCGCTTGCAGACCGAAGCCGTGAATTGTGCCGCCGTATCGTTGCCTGAATTAATTCTGCACGATCTGGTCGAAGAACCTGACGAGGTTTTTCTGCACGGGGTCAGCCGTATAAAACGCTATATTGAAGACGGAGACATATTCCAGGCCAATTTGTCGCGGCGCTGGCGCGGACGTCTGCAACACGAACAGAGTGCCGCGGCGCTGTATCGCGCCTTGCGCCTGAGCAATCCCGCACCGTTTGCAGGCATCGCCGATCTGGGCGACGGGAACGTCATCGTCAGTTCGTCGCCGGAACGCCTGGCCAAGGTAGAAGCTGGCCGGATTGTGACGCGGCCTATCGCCGGCACGCACCCGCGTCATGCCGACCCTGAGCAGGATGCCCTGATCCGGTCGAATCTGATCGCGCATCCCAAGGAACGGGCCGAGCATATCATGCTGGTTGATCTGGAGCGCAACGATCTGGGCCGGATATGCATTCCCGGCAGCGTACGTGTCGAAGAGCTGATGTCGGTGACCAGTTATCGGCATGTACATCATATCGAATCGACGGTAACCGGAAAATTGCGTGAAACCATAACGCCTATGGATGTGATCCGGGCACTGTTTCCGGGCGGCACCATTACCGGCTGTCCTAAAGTCAGAACGATGCAGATCATCCGCGAACTGGAAGCAACTCCGCGCGGAGCTTATACCGGCAGCATGGGCTATATCAATCTGGACGGCGACATGGATCTGAATATTTTGATACGGACCATGACTTTGAGCCGGATGAATCTGGTTTTTTCGGCGGGAGCAGGCATCGTCGCGGATTCAGACCCGCAACGGGAACTGAGCGAAACGCGCGCAAAAGCAAAAGGCTTGCTAAGTGCGATGGGGATAGTGTCATGATGTTCGTGAACGGAATCGAGCAGGCGTCGATCAGTCCCGCTGATCGCGGATTAAATTATGGCGACGGCGTTTTCCGGACGATGACGATGCAACATGGTCGGGTACGCAATTGGGCGTTGCATTATCGTAAACTAGCCAGTGATTGCGAACGGCTGGGCATAGTCTGTCCTGCGATCGACGTACTGGAAACGGATCTGGCGCGCATTGCGAAGGCTGATATGGCATGCGTCGTAAAAATTATCGTGACTCGCGGCGTCGGCGGTCGCGGTTACGGAGTGTTCAATCAAATGCAGCCTGGCCGGATCGTGTCGAGTTCGGCTTTACCGGTTTATCCCCCCGAGTATGCGACGGAAGGAATCGTTGCGCGATTATGCGCGATACGGCTGGCCCGGCAGCCGTTACTCGCCGGAATCAAGCATCTTAACCGGCTCGAGCAGGTAATCGCCCGCAACGAATGGAATGATCCTGCCATTGCTGAAGGTTTGCTGTGCGATGAACCGGGGCATGTGATCGGCGGCACCATGAGTAATGTGTTTATAATACGCGACCGGCAATTGTATACACCCGATCTGACCGGCAGCGGCATAGCCGGAGTGACGCGCGATCGTATCCTGGCGTTGGCTTCCAGTCTCGGTTTGATGGCAACGATTGCGCAACTGGATCTGCAGGAACTGCTGGAGGCCGACGAGGTCTTGCTCTGCAATAGTGTGATCGGGGTGTGGCAAATCCGCGAACTGCACCGGAAACGATGGGAAAAGGGGCTTTTTACGCCATTGATACGCGCCGGGCTGGAGAAAGAAGATGATTAAACGTATTCTGACCCTGGGGGTTTTTGTTCTGGCCCTGATGGCGATTTCTTTATACTGGTATGCTCATACGCCTTTACGACTGGCGCAGACACCCATCGTTTTCGACTTGAAGCCCGGCAGCAGCTTGCCAGCGATAACCCGGCAAATGCAAGCCGCACGGGTCTTGCAAGCTGGCGCGCCATTTCGCCTGCTGGCCCGGATTTCAGGCAAGGGCGACAAAATACGCGCTGGATTTTATGTTTTGAACCAGCCGCTGACACCTTTGCAATTGCTCGACAAACTGACGAGCGAAGAAGCGCATGCCCGTGCCATTCTATTTGTCGAAGGCTGGACTTTCAGCCAGATGCGTCTGGTATTGAATGCGTATCCCTGGATCAGGCACGATACTGAGAATATGACGGATCAGGAAATATTACAGGCTTTGGGCGTACCGATAAAACATGCGGAAGGCTGGTTTTTCCCATCGACGTATTACATAGACGCCGGCAGCAGCGACTTGTCGATCCTGCGTCGCGCATACGCTACCATGCAGCAGAATTTGCAGCAGGCGTGGGCCAAACGCGATCCCGGCCTGCCCTATGCCAGCCCGGCCGAAGCGTTGATCATGGCGTCGATTATCGAAAAGGAAACAGCCGTACCTGAAGAGCGCCCGCATATTGCAGCTGTCTTTATCAATCGTTTGCGTCTGGGAATGCGGCTGCAGACCGATCCTGCTGTCATTTACGGTTTGGGATCGCATTACGACGGCAATCTGCATAAACGAGATTTGCAAACGGATACACCCTATAATACTTATACCCGTTCAGGATTTCCGCCGACGCCCATAGCCATGCCGGGCGAACAATCGATATTGGCGGCATTGCATCCTGCTCACAGCAATGATTTGTATTTCGTCTCCAAGGGCGACGGTACACATATTTTCTCGAGTAAATTGAGCGATCACAATCGCGCAGTAGCTCGTTTTCAGAAAAATCTGTAAGCAAGACTAAAATTATGGCGTTTATAAGTTTGGAAGGAATAGACGGCGCAGGCAAAACGACGCATCTGGAATGGCTGGCGGATTACCTGCGCGAGCGCGGCGTCGTCGTGACCGTTACCCGCGAACCGGGCGGCACGCCGCTGGGAGAATCTTTGCGGAATCTGCTGTTGAGCGAGCCGATGCAGATCGACACCGAAGCCTTGCTGATGTTCGCGGCGCGCAGCGAACATATTGCACAGGTCATACGTCCCGCACTCGATCGCGGAGAGTGGGTGTTGTCCGACCGTTTTACCGATGCAAGTTTTGCTTACCAGTCCGGCGGTCGGGGTATTCCGGAAGAGCGCATGCAGACACTGGAAGCCTGGGTGCAGCAAGGTTTGCAGCCGGATTTGACCATTCTGTTCGACGTGGAAGTGTCGGTAGCGCAACAACGGGTTCGAAATTATGCCGCATTGGATCGTTTCGAGCAGGAACAGGCTGATTTTTTTGAGCGGGTGAGAAACATGTATTTGCGGCGCGCGCGGCAATTTCCGCTACGGTTTCGCATAGTGCGCACCGATCGCAGCATCGCCGAGATACGTGCAGAAATCAGCGCATGCATAGAGCCGTTATTGCTCGCGAAATGATGTATCCGTATCCCTGGCAGGCTGAAAGTTGGCAACGATTGCTGAGTTTACGCAAGCAGTTGCCGCACGCAATCTTGTTGCAAGGACGCATCGGACTAGGCAAATTCGAGCTGGCCGAAGCATTCGTAAAATTGCTATTATGCGAAAACCCGGATGAAGCGCTAACCCAGGCCTGCGGCGTCTGTCCGTCGTGTCATTGGCTGGACTTGGGGCACCATCCCGATGTGCATTTATTGCAGCCCGGTATACTTGACGAAATCGATGAAGCGGCGACAGAGCGGAAAAAAAGCGAATGGATCAATGTCGAACAAGTACGCAGCGCAATCGATTTCCTGCAATTGAGCGCACATCGGAACGGTTTGCGTATAGTTCTGGTCAGGCCAGCGGAAGCATTGAATGGCGCAGCGGCAAATGCCTTGCTTAAAACCCTGGAAGAGCCGTCGGAACATGCCTTGTTGCTGCTTGTGAGTCATCAGGCTTCCCGTTTGTTGCCGACGCTTCTCAGTCGATGCCATCAATTGAAGCTGGAAATGCCGGAAGCGGGGGCGGCCGAGGCGTGGCTGATCGGTCAGGGCGTTCAGGAAGCCGGTTTATGCCTGGCGCTGGCAGCGGGATCGCCACTACTCGCCACTACTTTGGCTAATGAAGATTATCAGAACCGTCGTCGCATCCTGCTGACGGATTTGTCTGCCGGTCATTCGGCACCGGTACTGGTTATGGCGGAACGTTACGCCAAATCAGCCGTTGCGGAATTTTCGCAATTGCTGCAATGGTTGCAGCAGTGGGCTCAAGACTTGCTCAGTATGAAAACTGCGGGTCGCATAAATTACCATCGCGATTTTCGGCAGCAATTGCGAAGTCTGGCAGAGCGTGTTAACTTGAGCCGTTTGCTGCAGTGGCAGCAACGTCTGCAGCAGGCACGCAAGACTGTCGCTCATCCGCTCAATCTGCAGATGGAAATCGAAGATATGTTGCTGGAATATGCAGACCTGTTTTAACCGGAATCGGCTCAAATCCAGTGCCGCGTCGTTTGCGAGTAGTGTTAATATAATTATAATTATTGAATGTCCTGCTGATAACGGCGTTTATCGATTTACAAGGTGAGATCAAATGAGCTCTGTCCCCAATTTAGTACGGTCGGGAGTGTTATCTCTGGCGATCAAGGAAAAATCTGCATTATTTGCGGCGTATATCCCTTTTGTTACCGGGGGAGGGATTTTTGTGCCGTCGACTAAAAATTATCAGCTGGGCGACGAAGTTTTTATGTTGCTGACGCTGCTGGAAGACGCGAACAAGATTCCGGTGGCTGGCAAAGTAGTCTGGATTACGCCGGTCGGTTGTCACGGCGGGAAAACGCCAGGCATAGGCGTCCAGTTCGATAATAACGAAAACGGCATCGCCGCCCGCAACAAAATTGAAGGGCTGCTGGGCGGGGCGCTTAAATCCTTGCGACCTACGCATACGATGTAACCGTATGTTTGTCGATTCTCATTGTCATCTCGATTTACCCGAACTCGCTGAGCATGAAACGGAAATTCTGGCGCGGATGAAGAATGCCCGCGTAACGCATGCGCTCTGCGTAAGTGTAAATCTTGAACAGTATCCCCGCGTATTGGCACTCGCCGAACGATATCCGCATATTTACGCATCGGTAGGAGTGCATCCCGATTATGAAAATATAGCAGAACCCGATGTCGAGGGATTAACGGCTTTAGCCGCGCATCCGCGGGTAGTGGCGATAGGCGAGACCGGGCTGGATTATTTTCGCCTGACAGGAGATCTGGAATGGCAGCGCGAACGCTTTCGCACGCATATACGCGCTGCCCGGAGGGCAAACAAGCCGCTGATAATCCATACCCGCGCTGCCGCAGCCGATACCTTGCGCATTATGCAGGAAGAGGGTGCAGAGCGGGTAGGGGGCGTGATGCATTGCTTTACCGAAAGCCAGTCGGTAGCGGAAGCGGCGATGGAAATGAATTTTTATATTTCGCTTTCGGGTATCGTGACGTTCAAGAATTCGCACGATCTCAAGCTGGTGGCAAAAAACGTACCGCTGGAGCGGTTGTTGATAGAAACCGATTCGCCCTATCTCGCTCCTGTCCCTCATCGCGGTAAAACCAACGAACCCGCCTGGGTAGTCCATGTCGCAGCAGCTATCGCCGAGTTGCGCGGTATTCCGGTTGAAGCTGTTGGTGCCGTTACCACAGCGAATTTTTTTCGGCTGTTCAGTTCTTGGGACGTCTCATGAACGATATTTTAATGGCTTTCTGGGCTGCCTCCAAGCGCATCCTTCATCCTAAAATTTTCCTGATAATTTTATGGCCGATGTTATTTGCACTTGTTTTCTGGGGCTTGCTCAGCTGGATATTCTGGGCCGATTGGCTGGCGTTACTGAATGACTGGACCCAGCCCGTAGATCAAATATTGCGAAATTATGAAATGACGTGGCTGGCCGGAACAGTGAGCGTCATTCTTTTGCTGTTGATTATTGCGCCGCTGGCTTTGCTTACCGCTGTGCTGATAGCCACTACGTTTGCGATGCCGATGATGGTCGACTTCGTGGCCGGTAGGGATTTTCCCGATTTGATGCGTTATCATGGCGGCACATTGTGGGGTAGTGTGTGGAATGCCCTGTCGGCAACGTCTGTATTCATCGTATTATGGATGCTGACTTTACCGCTTTGGCTGGTTGCAGGCTTGGGCAGCGTACTTTCAATATTATTAACCGGATTTTTGAATCGGCGTTTGTTTTGTTATGATGCGTTGTCGGCGCATGCCGATCATACTGAATATGTCCGGGTGATGCAGCAGTCTAAAGGAAGTTTGTATGCGATAGGGATAATCGGAGCTCTTTTATATCTGGTGCCGCTAGTGAATTTGATTGCACCGATTTATATCGGGCTCGTTTATATCTATTTTAATCTGGCGCGTTTGCAAAGTTTGCGTCAATAATTCTAAGGGAGATGAAAATGAAATTATTCAAATTGGTTGTTATATTGATAGTATCTGTAATATTGGCTGGATGCGGTACCGATCCGTTCAAACCTACCCAGGTAACATTCAGCCACGCGCAATTGCAAAAAGCCGTGGCAAAGAAATTCCCGATAGAAAAGCATTATCTGGACAATGTGGATTTGATCGTGTCTAATCCTGTAGTGAGTTTAAGGCCCGAGACCAATCGAATAGCCATACAATTCGATGCGGCAATCACGATGCCTGGAGCTACGCAGCCCATAAACGGCCAATTGCTGTTTTCCAGCGGTCTGGAATTCGATCAGAAGAAATCGGAACTGGTGTTAAAAGATCCGGTGCTGGAAAAACAGCAAATTGCCGGTCTTTCTGGTGCGACCAGCGAAATCATACGGCAGCTTGAAGCTATAGTCGTCAAGGATAATCTGGAAGGGAAAAGCATACATAACTGCAAACCCGGCGATCTCGAGTTTCTGGGCGTGCCGCTTAAACCCACGGGCATAGAGGTCACGTCAACGGCAGTAGTACTTCATATCGCTAAATAAGCGATAAAAAACGGGCCCGGAATTTTTCCGGGCCCGTTTTTTTTGTCCTTTTTTCTCTGCTTAACCGAAAAAGGCTTTTACTTTATCCATAAACGATCTCGCCTTTGGGCTATGACGGGCATCATCAGAAAGATTGATGTCTTCCAGTTCGCGCAGCAGGTCTTTTTGTCGTTCGGTGAGTTTTACCGGTGTTTCAATGACGACATGGCACATCAGATCACCGGGCGCATTGGTGCGTACGCCCTGGATTCCTTTGCCGCGCAAGCGAAAAACCTTGCCGGTCTGGGTTTCTGGCGGAATCTTGATTTTGGCGTGGCCTTCCAGAGTAGGAATTTCTATTTCTCCTCCAAGAGCAGCAGTCGTGAAGCTGATAGGCATTTCGCAGTGCAGGTCGTTATGGTCGCGCTGAAATACCGCATGCGCCTTGAGATGAACCACCACGTATAAATCACCGTTCGGTCCGTTGTTGACGCCTAATTCACCCTCGCCGGACAGGCGTATGCGATCGCCGGAATCCACCCCTGCCGGGATGCGTACCGAAAGCGTTTTATGACTTTTAACGCGTCCTGCGCCGAAACAGTCGGTACAGGGGTTGGGTATGATCTTGCCGGTGCCGTGACATTTAGGACAGGTTTGCTGCAAGGAAAAGAAACCTTGCTGCATACGTACCTGACCGTGCCCGTTACAGGTAGGGCAAGTGACCGGATCGGTTCCGACCTTAGCGCCGGTGCCGTGACAGGTTTCGCATTCTTCCTGGGTCGGGATCCTGATTTTGGTTTCCGTGCCGCGGGCCGCTTCTTCCAGCGTGATTTCGAGGTTGTACTGCAGATCTGCTCCGCGATAGACGTTGGAGCGGTTACGGCTGCCGCCGCCGAATATGTCGCCGAATATGTCGCCGAATGCATCGCTGAAGCCGCCGCCGCCCATGCCCGAATTCTGTTCGACCCCTGCGTGGCCG
>JAJYPZ010000032.1 GCA_021794855.1 Pseudomonadota bacterium
ATGTAAAAACATCCGCTTCAGGCCCTGTTTGGCCGCCTCGCGGTTGCGGGCAAAATCGCCGTATTTGTCATCGCCGGCAATCGGGAAACCCGAATGGGCAAGATGCACCCGGATCTGATGCGTGCGACCGGACTTCAATTCCGCTTCCAGCAAGGAATAATCCGGCCAGTTTTGCAACAGTCTGAATACGGTATGCGCAGCTTTACCGTCCGCGCTGACCATCACGCGCCGTTCGCCATCGCCGTTTAAATATTTATGCAACGCCAGGGTAACGTGTTGCACCGGATTTTTCCATAAGCCGTATGTTAACGTTAAATAGCGCTTGTTGACGCGATTCTCGCGGAATATATCGTGCAATTTGACCAGCGCGCTGCGCTTGGTGGCAAGAATCAGTGCTCCTGAGGTATCACGGTCGAGGCGATGAGCGAGTTCCAGAAAGCGGCTGTCGGGCATTTCCAGCCGCAATTGTTCGATCACGCCCATGCTGATGCCGCTGCCGCCGTGTACCGCCATGCCGGCCGGTTTGTTTACGATGATGATGGCATCGTCGCGATACAGCACGCGATCGAGCAAGCGTAAACCCTGTTTCGGCAACACAGCGACTCTGGGCGGGGTTTCGGCGACGCGTACCGGCGGAATCCGTACTTCATCGCCCAGTACCAGCTTATGCGCGGCATCGACACGCCCCTTATTCACCCGGACTTCGCCGGTCCGCAGAATACGGTATAAATGGCTTTTCGGAACGCCTTTCAGGTGCCAGGCCAAAAAATTGTCGATCCGCTGACCTTCCGAAGATTCGTCAACTTTAACGAAAGTAACGGATTCTTTGCGTAAATCATTCATTTTGCATATACTGGCAATACTTTCTGCGATGACTGATGATTAATATTCAGATAAAACTTTGATCGTGCACCGGCCCGGTCGTCCCGGAAGTAAAATTAACCGGTTAATTTCGCTCACCGGAACTCTCAAGCCCGGCAGATTTTGGCAATTATACACCCCAAGCTGCCGGGACACGGAAGGATCCAAGGTTGCATAGTGCGCCTGGCTCCATGCAAGTAGCGATAGTAAGTATATTTTAGCGCGCGTAACGCAACCCGGCTTGAAAATAGTTCGCACACGCCAATCCGCATTGGTTATGACCCGATAGCATCTTTTGTCGCTCAGGCACCCAAATGAAACAAAACAAGTTGCCCACACAAAGATACTTATCCTTGTCACCCCACCCGCCGATTGTGCATTTTAGAACGCACCCTGGTTTTATTGATGATGTTAAACACCGTTACCCCACTATGCATCCGCATGCTCGCTTATCCCGATCGCCCGAACCGGCAGAATTTTTCGGGATTGGACTACGCTGTATAAACTGCGCTTTGTGGTAGTGTGCTTATCGTCCCGTGTATCGCGCGCGGGAGAAAACAAGTAAATGAAACGCATGTTATTTAATGCAACGCAAGCCGAAGAGCTGCGCGTCGCCATTGTAGACGGTCAGAAATTAGTTGATCTGGACATTGAATCAGCCAACAAGGAGCAACGCAAAAGTAATATTTACAAGGGCGTCGTCACCCGGGTAGAACCGAGCCTGGAAGCTGCCTTTATCGATTACGGCAACGACCGGCACGGTTTTTTGCCGTTCAAGGAACTGTCCCGCGCCTGCTATTCCACCGGCGCGTCGGAATCGGGCCGTCCCCGCATCCAGGATGTGTTGCGCGAAGGCCACGAAATTATCGTCCAGGTCGAAAAAGACGAGCGCGGCAATAAAGGCGCGGCATTGACCACTTATATCAGCCTTGCCGGACGCTATCTGGTGCTGATGCCGAACAACCCTCGCGGCGGCGGCGTCTCGCGACGGATCGAAGGCGAAGAGCGCAACGAACTGCGCGATGTCATGGCTCAACTCGAAATTCCGGCAGGCATGAGCATTATTGCCCGTACCGCCGGGATAGGCCGTGGGGTCGAAGAATTGCAGTGGGACCTGAATTATCTGCTGCAGTTATGGAGCGCCATCGACAGCGCCGCCAACCATCAGAAAGGCACTTTCCTGATTTATCAGGAAAGCAGTCTGGTCATACGCGCCATCCGCGACTATTTTCAGCCCGATATCGGCGAGATCCTGATCGATACCGAAGAAGTCTACGAGCAGGCGCACCAATTCATGGCGCATGTCATGCCCGGCAACGTCCACAAGGTGAAACTCTATACCGACGACGTGCCGCTGTTTTCGCGCTTCCAGATTGAGCATCAGATCGAAACCGCCTATTCGCGCGAAGTCAGCCTGCCCTCCGGCGGCGCGATTGTCATCGACCATACCGAAGCGCTGGTGTCGGTCGACGTCAACTCCGCGCGCTCGACGCGCGGCTCCGACATCGAACAGACCGCATTTACCACCAATCTGGAAGCGGCGGAAGAAGTAGCCCGGCAATTGCGGTTACGCGATCTGGGCGGCCTGGTCGTTATCGACTTTATCGACATGGAAAGCCAGCGCAATCAAAGGGATGTGGAGAATCGTTTACGCGATGCCCTGCACTATGACCGCGCCCGGGTGCAATTCGGCAAAATCTCGAAATTCGGTTTGATGGAACTATCGCGCCAGCGCCTGCAGCCTTCGCTGGGCGAATCGAGCCACCAGCCCTGCCCGCGCTGCAGCGGCACCGGCTTTATCCGCGGCATAGAATCCACCGCACTGCATATCCTGCGCATCATTCAGGAACAGGCGATGAAAGATTACACCGGCGCCATCCATGCGCAGATTCCCGTCGATGTGGCCACGTTTCTGCTGAACGAAAAACGGGCCGATATCGTTGCGATCGAGTCGCGCCTGAAGGTTAATGTCGTTCTCATCCCCAATATTTATCTCGTCACGCCGCATTATAAAATTACCCGTTTGCGCCATGACGAAATCAATCCGCTGGAATTGGTGACGCCGAGCTATCAGCTCAGCGAAACCATAGAAGAGTCGACGCCTGCCGAAATCAAAAAAGAAAACAAATCGGCCGTTCAAATTCCGGTCGTCCACGGCATTACGCCATCCAAACCCGCTCCGATAATCGCCGAAAAAATCGCCGCCGTAATCCCGACGGCGTTACCGGCTCCGACCAAAGCAAGCCTGGTAGGGCGCATTCTGAGCTGGCTGCAAAAATTCAATGACAGCAAACCGGCTGTCACGGTTGCTGACGAAAAACCGGCTGTAGCGCTCACAACGCCCGAACTGCGTACCGCTTCGGGGGATAACAACCGTAATCGAAATCGCTCTCGTACCGAACGCAGCGAGCCTCGCCTGCCTAATCCCGCTGTCCGCAACGAAGTCAAAAACGAAGCCGCCATCGAGCAGACCGGCCGCCCCGAGCGGTTGCCCCGTCCGGAACGCCAGCCGCGTCCGGATCGCAATCCAGCCGAGAATGCCGTCAACCCGAATGCAGACAAAGCGGTGAAACCCGAATCCGCCAGAAAACCGAGACCGCCCCGGCAACCTCGTCCGGCAGCCGGCAACGAGAATGGGAACGCTTTGCCCGTACCGGACGAAGGGGCCAATGTCCAGAACAACAACGCGGCAACGCCCCAGGCACCGAGACCGCGACGCAGTCGCGACCCGGTTGCCGACGAAAACGTAGCGATCACCGAACCGATTGCGGACGTTAGCGATAATTCGAGCGCAGACGGCACGGCAACGCGCGAACCACGCAGCCGCCGGGGCAGACGCGGTGGCCGTCGCGAACGCAGGCCCGATCAGATTAATAAATCCGAAGCCAACGAAAACATGCCGGCAGATCAACAGGAAGCGTCGGAATCAACTACGATAGTAGCGGACGGACGGCAGCCGCATGCCGCACAGAACGCAGCGACCCGCTCTGCCGCGGAACCGGAAACAGCAGCACCGGAAACGAACGCAAGTACGAACAGCGATACGATCAAAGATCTGCCTTCGCATTCGGATGCGGACGTCGCAGAGGTAATCGATGCCGGCAGCAATGCCGATAATTTGATTACGGCCGATAACAAACCCGTGCTCGCTGCCCAGATGGATATCTTCACTACTGATCCTGCCGTTCCGCAAGCGCAAGAAAGCGCGCGGACAGCTACGCCTACACCATCGGGATCGCAGGCTACCTCGCAATCCAAACCTATCGATACCTTGCTGGCTGAATTATTAGCGCCTGCCAGTGACGCAGGAAACCTGCAAATGGTCGAAACTCAAAGTACGGCGGAAGTTTTGCCGGAAGCGGTTGCGCCGAAACCCGGCAAAACACAACGGACCAAACCGGCTGCCGTCGATCTTGCCGAAGAAGCGCCTTTGCAGCAGGTGGAAACCAGAGCCGATGTGCCTGAGCCTGCCGTTACCGCCGAAACGGCAGCCAAACCGTCGCGTCAAAAACGATCCGCACCGGAGCATGCTCAGCCGGAAACGACACCCGAACTGATACAGATAGAAACCAAAGCTTGAAGGATGCCGGTGGCTGCTCCCGCATAAGGAGCAGTTCACCGGTGTTTTTTACTACCACTGCCGGTTTCGGCATTCGAATCGACCGGAACCACGCTCCGACCGATTCCAACTTGCATTACAAACGCATCTGCGTTTTTCTCGCGTTTACGCGGCGCTCTGTCATTGAGCCGCCTGTCTCGCTTCCAACATTTCCCAGCGCTCCAGCGCTGCCGACAGATCGGCTTCGATTTGGTCCGCCTCTTGCTTCAGCTCTTTCACCAGGTCGGGTTTTTCCGTGTATAAAGTCGGGGCTGCCAATTGCTCCAGCACTGCCGCCTGACGCGATTCCAGCGCCTGTATCGTCGCGGGCAATCCGTCCAGTTCCTGTTTTTCCTTCCAGCTCAAGACGCTACCGCTTTTTACCGGCTCCGCAGCAAGCGGTTTGACAGACGCCGACTTGCGTGGCGTCGCAACGTCGGCCCCATTCGTTTTTGTTCTCTGCATCAGCCAGTCTTCATATCCGCCGACGTACTCGCGCAAGAAACCATCGCCTTCGAAAGCGATGACGTGGGTAACGATATTATCCAGAAACGTCCGGTCGTGAGACACCAGCAGCACGGTGCCGGGATAATCCTGCAATAATTCTTCCAGCAATTCCAGCGTATCGATATCGAGATCGTTGGTCGGCTCGTCGAGCACCAGAATATTCGCAGGCCGCGTAAACAATCGCGCCAGCAATAAACGGTTACGCTCGCCGCCCGACAGGGATTTTACCGGGGAGCGCGATCGTTCCGGCGCAAACAGAAAGTCTTCCAGATAACTAATGACATGTTTGCGTTCGCCGCCGATCTCCACGTAATCGCCGCCCTGACTGATGGTATCGGCCACCGTCGCTTCTTCATCCAGCTGGGTGCGGAATTGATCGAAGTACGCCACGGAAAGATTGCTGCCCAGCTTGACTTCGCCGCTGTCGGGAGCAATTTCGCCCAGTATCAGTTTGATCAGCGTCGTTTTACCGATACCGTTAGGGCCGACCAGACCGATTTTGTCGCCGCGCTGGATGACTCCGCTGAAATCGCGGATCAGAACGCGATCGCCATACGATTTGCCGACATGAACCAACTCGGCGACGCGCTTGCCGGAGCGTTCGCCGCTGTCGACATTCAAATTGACCTGGCCGAGATGGTTGCGCCGCTCGCTGCGCACCACGCGCAATTGCTCCAGACGGCGCACCCGACCTTCGTTGCGGGTACGGCGCGCCTGCACGCCCTTGCGTATCCATACCTCTTCCTGTGCCAGAAATTTATCGAATTTGGCCTGCTCGACCGCTTCGATGGCCAATTGCTCGATTTTAAGGCGCTGGTAATCGGAAAAATCGCCCTCGAAACTGCGCAATTTTCCACGGTCGAGCTCGATAATCTGTTGCGCGATATTATTCAGGAAACGCCGGTCGTGGGTGATCACCACTACGCCGCCGGCGTAATTGCGGATTAATTCCTCCAGCCATTCGATGGAACTCAGATCGAGATGGTTGGTGGGCTCGTCGAGCAGCAGCAGATCCGGTTCCGCCACCAGCGCCCGCGCCAGAGCAACTCTCTTTTTAAGTCCGCCCGACAAGGTGCCGACCAGTACGTCCTCGGGCAATTTGAGTTTGCTCAACGCCGTTTCGACGCGGGCCTGCAAGGTCCAGCCGTCGAGCGCTTCGAGCGCGGTTTGCAGCGTTTGCATCTGCGTCATCAAGGCTTCGAAATCGGCCTCGGGTTCGCCCATTTTATGCGTCACCACATGATAATCCAGCAGCAGCCGGCTTGCATCACCCAACCCAAGAGCGACCGCTTCGTAAACCGTATGCGCAGGGTCCAGTACCGGCTCCTGCGGCACATATCCCAGCTTCATGCCGGGCTGCCGCCATACCACCCCGTCGTCGGGCGGGTATTCCCCAGCCAGCACTTTCAGCAGGCTTGATTTTCCAGCCCCGTTACGACCTATCAGGCCTAAATGCGTTCCGGGCTCTATTACCCAGCTCGCCCGGTCCAGCAGGGCGAAATGGCCGAATGCCAAAGAAGCGTTTTCTATCGTTAATAACGGCATAAATCTCGTCTATCAAAAAATCGGTTTAAAATCAATTTTGCTGCTGTTGCGCAACACCCATATTCGCCAGCGCGTCGGCACGCTCGTTGCCGGCATGCCCGGCATGACCCTTGACCCAGATCCATTGCACGTCGTGCAATGCAGCCACAGCATCGAGCCGTTGCCATAAATCCACGTTTTTGACCGGCCCGTTCGCGCTGGTGCGCCAGGCGCGTTTTTTCCAGTTCGGCAGCCACTCCGATATGCCTTTGAGCACATATTGCGAATCGGCATGCAATAACACCCGGCTGCGCACTTTCAGGCTTTCCAGAGCGGCGATTACCGCCATCAGTTCCATCCGGTTATTGGTAGTCAGCGCTTCGCCGCCGAATAACTCTTTACGGTGTGCCCCGCTAACCAGCAACGCGCCCCATCCACCCACGCCCGGATTGCCCTTGCAGGCGCCATCGGTATAAATCTCGACCACCGGCAATTCACTCATAATCTGTTTTTCTTCCATTCTGTATGCCCTGCGTCGCCGGGCGCAAGGCAGGAACCCGTTTCTTTTTTCCTTGCCAGCTCGGCGTAATCAAGCGCATGCCGTGCACCCGTTTGATCGCATGGATAAAATATACCCCGCCTCCCATCGCCCACCACCGGTCGCCTGCTTTTTCCATGAATTCAAAGCGATGCACCCACGGAATCCGGGCAAAGGGCGGCGCATAACAACACATGCGCCAACCTGCAATATCGCAACCGAGTAAATTAAGCCAATCCTTCAGCCTGCTGAAATTAATAAAATTCCCTCGCCACGGAAATCCCGAACCGCGCTTTTTATAACCGCTATATAAACCCCATAAACTGCGCGGATTGAAACCGCTGATCAGCAAATTGCCTTCGGCGATCAAAACCCGTTCCGCTTCACGTAATATCTGATGTGGGTACGGAGAAAATTCCAGCAAATGGGGCAATACCAGCAAATCGACCGATTGCGCGGCAAAAGGCAAATGCGCAGGTTCCGCCAGCACATGACCGGTAGCGACATTATCCACAATAAAACGGTGGGATATCCGGCTGTTACGCAATAAATCCATATGCGACTGACCCACTTGCAAGGCATTAAAGCCGAACATATCCATCACCGTCCGATCGAAATAAGCGAGCTCCCGAGTTTGGAGATATTGCCCTAAGGGGCTACTGAACCAATCAGCCAAAGTTGTATCTGGATTTGTCATGCTATCATGTCTCTATGAATGCCGATTTAAGCATAAGTCCGGTTAGCGCCTTTAAAGACAACTATATCTGGACGATACACAATAAAACCCATGCCGTGGTCATCGATCCCGGTGATGCCGGGCCAGTCCTCGCCTTTTTGCAAAAAAACAGCCTCGATCTTTCCGCAATCCTGATTACCCATCACCATCACGACCACGTAGACGGCAATGCGGAGTTGGTTCAACGTTATCCGGTACCCGTTTACGGGCCCGCCGCTGAAGTCATTCCTTGCAAGACTTCGACCGTACAAGAGGGTAACACAATTGAGCTTAAAGAATTAGCGCTCTCATTGCATGTTGCGGAAGTTCCGGGTCACACCGCCGGGCATGTCGCCTATTATGCCGACGGGATGGTATTTTGCGGAGACACGCTATTCGGCTGCGGCTGCGGTCGCCTGTTTGAAGGAACGCCAGCACAGATGCTCGCCTCCTTGACAAAACTTGCGCAACTGCCCCGGGACACTCAAGTCTACTGCGCTCACGAATATACGCTAAGCAATATTGCTTTTGCCTTAACGGTGGAACCCGGTAACGCCCTGCTGCATGCGCGTGCAGCCAAAGATCGCGACCGTATCGCTCACGGCAATCCCACTCTTCCTTCGACTATCGGACTGGAACTGGACACGAATCCTTTTTTGCGCTGCCATTTACCCGCAGTCCGAAATTACGTCCAACTGCTTTCCGATCGGCCGCCGGAAACGATTACAGAAGTATTCGCCAAGCTGCGTACGCTTAAAAATACGTTTAATTAGACAAACAATGTTTGCCGAATTTCGCTAATGGCGTATTATAGCGCCATGAACGA